>JAIRSN010000250.1 GCA_031255425.1 Dysgonamonadaceae bacterium | reverse complement strand
CACAATGCTTTTTTTTACTGCGACAGAAAAATGTGCCAATTGTACCGGAAGGTCTTTAACTCCGTACTATTTGCAGGACTTTTTACCATTGCATTCAGATAGTTTTTCTGCCTATTTTTACTCCAATCTACGCATTTTTTCAGGCGTTTTTTCAGTCTTAAATCTAAGCAAATGCGAGTGCTTCGCTCATTGCTTTCCATGAATGGATGGGCGATATTCATTTCTACATATTTATCGGCAATTTCATCAAATGTGCTTTCAGGCATTTCTTCAATTTGCTTCAAAGCATTGCTAAGAAAAGGAGAAACTGCAAATTGGAAGCCGTTTTTTGAAGGGCTTTCCTGCCTTATCTGTCCGGCAAAATCGCAAAGTCCTCCGAATAAACAGGCGTGCATCTGCTGCAAGCCGTTGGTCGTCCCGGCTTCTATGCGGTATCGTTTTGCTCTTTGTTAATTTACGATTGTAACTTTTTCCAATACAATCGCGGAGGAGAGAAAACCGTCTTTTACGGGTTCTTCTTTCACATAGTCGGTACTCAGGTATTTTTTGTTGTCGTCTGCAAATACTGTGGTTACGATTGCATCGTCCCCAAGCTCGTCCTGAACCTTGACGGCGCCAAGGAAGTTCCCGCCGGAGGTTATCCCTACGCCTAAACCCAGTACTCTTGCCAATTTCTGAGCCATAATGATGGAATCGCCGTCGTCGACCTGAATGATTTTGTCCAGTTCGTTCAGTTTCACGATTGAGGGGATAAACTCATCCGAAATCCCTTGCATCCGGTGTTTGCCGACTTTATATCCGGTGCTTAGCGTCGGCGAGTTTTCCGGTTCCAGCGGATGGACTTTTACTTCGCTGTGGATGCTTTTCAGGTAAGCGCCGACTCCCATAACTGTCCCCCCGGTTCCGACTCCTGCGATGAATGCATCCGGAAATAAACCCAATTGGCTTAATTGTTCTACAATCTCAGGTCCTGTCGTGGCGGCGTGTGCTTCGCAGTTTTTATGGTTATCGAACTGGCGGGGCAAAAAGATTTCGTGAGGCCGCTCCTTTTTGTTGTTTTCCGTCATCGCAATGCTTCCCAGGAATCCGCCTTCTTCCGGGCTTACCAGGCGGATATTTGCGCCGAAACACCGGATCAGGTTGATCCGTTCGGCACTCATCCAGTTGGGCATAAAGATGGTGACTTCGTGTTGCATCGCCCGTCCCAACGCCGAAAAGGAGATGCCTGTATTTCCGCTGGTCGCTTCCATGATGTGCATCCCGGGTTGCAATTCTCCGGATTTGTACGCCTCACTCAGAATGTAATAGGCAATCCGGTCTTTTATGCTGCCTGTAAAATTGTGAAATTCTGCTTTTGAATAAATTGTACGGGGTTTTCCTTTATACTTGTAGTCTATTTTCAACAAAGGAGTATTTCCTATTATGGACTTGAGTCCAAGTAATCGCTTCTGGTTTGCTACGTTTTTCATTTATGGTCTTATTTTGAACGGCAAAGATAAGATTTTACATCGAAATTATCAAATTGATACAGGAATTATTTTTTAACACGAAGAAAAGGCATGGGGTGGTGTTATTATGTAAGGAGAACGGCGATGTTACGCGCAATAAGCTACAAAGGCGGGCGTTGCACGGAGCCGGTCTGTTCTTCTTCCTTCTTCTTCTCGGAAGAAAATTCTACCTTTGCGAATCGAAATGAACTATTTATATATTAAATCATGGTAAAAAACATTTTAGTAACAGGCGCCAAAGGACAGTTAGGATGCGAATTGAATGAATTATATGCCCAATATCCCGGATTTAACTTTATTTCCACCGATATTGATTCGCTGGATTTAACAAAAAAGGAAGATGTACGCCGATGCTTGGACGGTAACCGGGTGGATTATGTCATTAATTGTGCCGCCTATACCGCTGTCGACAAGGCCGAAGACGACGTGGAACTTTGTTATCAAATCAACCGGGACGCAGTCCGGAATTTAGCGGAAGCCGCCGCCGGTAAAGCGAAAATCATCCATATCTCGACCGACTATGTCTTCGACGGAACCGCCGGCGTTCCTTATAAAGAAACCGTTGCGACTCGTCCGCAGTCCGTTTACGGGAAAAGCAAAGAGGAAGGCGAACGGGTTTTGATGATGCTGGCGCCCGGCAGCAGCATCATCATCCGTACGGCATGGTTGTATTCGCCGTTCGGGAATAATTTCGTTAAAACCATGATCCGCCTGGGAAAAGAAAGGGAGTCCCTGAATGTGGTGAACGACCAGGCGGGATCGCCCACCTGTGCCGCCGACCTGGCAAAAGCCATCCTCGATATAATTGCCTTCTGCGAAGAAACCCAATCGTTTGCGCCGGGAATTTATCATTACAGCAACGAGGGAACGACTACCTGGTTCGATTTTACAAAGGAAATTTTCCGCCTGGCGGGCATCAAAAACTGCCGGGTGAACCCGGTTCCGGCTTCCGAATACCCAACCAAGGCTACCCGGCCGATGTACAGCGTTTTGGATAAAACGAAAATCAAAAAAACATTTGCACTTTCCATTCCCGAATGGGACGACAGCCTGAAAAAATGCCTCTTCAATCAAAAAATTTATTTAAATAATGATAAATTTTAAACTATTTTATATTAACTTCGCCCTCGCAAAGAAAACTTAATTTTTATATTTTAGTATTAACATTTAATTCTCAAAGAAAAGATGAAAAGATTTTTTTATTTGGTAACTTTAATTACCTCCGTGTGTTTTTTCTACAGTTGTGCGGAAGAAGACCCCGCTCTGGGAGTCTCCGTAGACGAAACGTTCACAAACAAAGCAACTATTGAAGGGTATGCTTACCTGAGTACAAACAAATCCAGTACGGAAGCGGTGAAATACGCGCCGGAAGGAACATTATTGTCTTTCACCATTAACTATGGCGGCAACAACGGTTTGGGCGTGCCGGCAAGCAACGGCAGGTATGTGAAAACAACCACCGTGGGCGCCAACGGTCGCTATGCCATCGAATTGCCTGCCCGCGCCGACGGAGCGGCGGTCACCGTCGAGATTTCCGGAGCGCAAGTGCTGTTGACGGTCACTACGGACGACGGCAAAAGCAAAGACCAGGTCTTTGGGCTTGTCCCCAGCAGCCAGGACATTATCAGCGATTTTACCTACCTGAAAAAATTGGAATACAGGGAAGAATCGGTCCTCCAAAGTTCCGAAACCTGGAAAGACGGAACCTATCAGGTAAAACTGGAGTATTACGACGGTACAAGGTATTTGCCGGTTCCGAGAGATACGGAAGTGAAGGTCACCGTTGCAGGGAATCAATTTATTCCCGTAAGGACAAACGATTGGGTGTTTATCAAAAAAATAGGTTCTAACGGCTTATTGGAACTTAAATTAGCCGCTCCGGCACTGTCTAACGGAGGACTTGCCTTTACATGGGATTTGGTTTTTGTTGCCGAAGCAATTACAAGGGAGGAATACGACGAATCCCGGAATCAGTGGGTTTCCATTTACAACGATTATGTGTTCCGGGTGCAGAAAATGGCGCTTGTATATGGTGGAAGAACGGTCGAAGGAGAGGATCTCATCATTATGCGCAGCGAACAGTTGACGTTCAAATAATTTTCCAAAAGCAATTTAATTCATAATAATTAAAGCATTTCCCGATGAAAAAAATAATCATAGCAACGCTCTTATGCTTAAGTTCGCTACCGTTCGTAGCGGCTCAAGAGCCGGAAGGAAACGAAGCGCCTTTCGTTAATAAGCAAAATATTTCCTATTTTCCCAAAGCCGGCGATTTCGCTTTGGGTGTCGATGCAACCCCGTTTTTGGACTACCTGGGCAACTTATTCAGTCAAAATGGAGGAAACCAGGCGCCTGAATTTGAAAGCGAACTGGGTATCTACGGAAAATATTTCATAGAAGACAACCGTGCCATCCGCGCCAAACTGTTGCTGGATTTTTCGAAAGAAAGCTATAAGCAAACGGTGCCGAATGACCACGAACTGCTTGTAAATCCAACGAATACCAATGCGACGGTGGTGGATACGAAGAACCAGGTGAACAACGGTATTTTTTTGAATATCGGTTATGAATTCCGCAGGGGCAAGGGCCGCTTGCAGGGATTTTACGGCGCCGACCTGTTACTGGGTTACGGCAACGTAAAGTACACCTACAAGTATGGCAACCCGATCACCGCTGCCAATCAATCCCCGTCGACGGCTGATTTTTACAGCTCCCATTTCCGCAACGGCGACCGTGTCCTGGAGCAAAAAACCGGATACGCTTTTACTGCCGGAGTGGGCGCTTTTGTGGGAGTGGAATATTTCATTGCCCCGCTGGTTTCCCTGGGGGGAGAATTTAATTTGAATTTTCTCTACGAAACAACCGGACAGAGCGAAATTACCCGGGAACGGTTCATGGGCACCGGCGTACAGGAATACAACGTCCGGGAGCGGTTGCCGAACGACGAAGCCTTCCGGACCGGACTGTTTACGCGTCCAACCGGTTCGCTTTTCGTCATGTTTTATTTTTAATTGCTTCGCAAGCTCCGGATGATCGAAATATAATCTAATCTCTAAGCATATTTTAGGTAGCAGGAGGCACGGTAAAAGGTCCTCCTGTTATTTTTTTTCTTAACGGTCCGGC
>JAIRSN010000227.1 GCA_031255425.1 Dysgonamonadaceae bacterium | reverse complement strand
GGCAGCGGCGCCGCAGCCGCTTTCATAATTTTAATTTTCCATTTTCCTTGAAAGTATAAATGTTAACTCCGGGACGTTTTCAACTGTGAGTTGAAAACGGCGGCGCAGCCGCTTTTAATTTTCTATTTTCCTTGAAAGTGTAAATGTTAACGCCGGGATGTTTTCAACTGTGAGTTGAAAGCGTGAATCAGACTCCGGGACGTTTTCAACTGTGAGTTGAAAACGTAAATCAGACTCCGGCGCGTTTTCAACTGTGAGTTGAAAACGCAAATGTTAACGCAGGAACATTTTCAAGTTTCCCGGAAAACGGCGGCGCAGCCGCTTTTGTATTTTTGGGAGGCAGTTCCCTGTGCCGTGGCTAAGCAGATATACCGTACCTCTTTAAAATATAAAAGAGGCTGAGCCTCCGGGAAGGAGTAAATAACAACTTTTTTGAAAAAAAGTTCTTAAATTGTTTGCAATATTTCACAACAATACTATACCTTTGTTTTGTTATGGAAAAGATTCTTACAAGAAAAGCATGACTGAGAGGGATTTTTTGACGAAAGCACTAAAAAAACATTTCGGATTTGGGACTTTTAAAGGAAATCAGGAAAACATCATTCGCAATGTTTTAGCAGGAAACGATACATTTGTTCTGATGCCGACCGGCGGCGGCAAGTCGCTGTGCTATCAACTGCCGTCGTTGCTGTTGAAGGGGACGGCAATCGTTGTTTCACCCCTTATCGCGCTGATGAAAAACCAGGTAGACGCCATGCGCAATTTCAGCGAAGACAACGGAGTAGCGCATTTCATCAACTCCTCCCTAAATAAAACCGCCATCGATCAGGTGAAAAACGACATCCGGCAAGGACGGACCAAACTGCTCTACGTCGCCCCCGAATCATTGACAAAAGAAGAGAATGTCGAATTTCTCCGCGAAATACCGGTTTCATTCTATGCCGTAGACGAAGCACACTGCATCTCCGAATGGGGACACGATTTCCGTCCGGAATACCGGCGGATACGCCCGATTATCAACGAAATCGTGCGCCGCCCGATCATCGCGCTGACGGCAACAGCCACCCCGAAAGTACAGCACGACATTCAGAAAAACCTGGGACTGATGGACGCGCCCGTTTTCAAATCCTCCTTCAACCGGGCAAACCTCTATTACGAAGTCCGCCGGAAAGACCAGCATATCGACCGGGAAATCGTCAAATTCATCCGGGCAAACGAAGGCAAGTCGGGCATCATCTATTGCCTGTCGCGGAAACGGGTGGAAGATTTCACCGAAATACTGAAAGCAAACGGCATCAACGCCTTAGCCTACCATGCAGGCATGGATTCGCAGACCCGTTCGGAAAACCAGGACAAATTCCTGATGGAAGAAGCGGAAATCATCGTCGCAACCATCGCTTTCGGGATGGGCATCGACAAGCCGGACGTCCGCTACGTCATCCATTACGACATCCCCAAAAGCCTGGAAGGATACTACCAGGAAACCGGACGCGCCGGACGCGACGGCGGCGAAGGCAAATGCATTGTCTTTTATGTCCATAAAGATTTGCGGAAGCTGGAGAAATTTATGCAGGGCAAACACGTGTCCGAACAGGAAATCGGAAAGCAACTGCTGGAAGAAACAAAAGCATACGCCGAATCGGCAATCTGTAGAAGAAAAATTTTATTACATTACTTTGGAGAAGAATATGAAGAAGAAAATTGTGGAAATTGTGATAATTGTTTAAATCCTAAAAAACAAGTGGAAGCAAAGGAATTATTAATCTCGGTTCTGGAAACCGTAGAAACATTAAACGATAAATTTAAGGCAGATCATATTATAAACATTCTGCAAGGCAAAATGACGTCCGAAGTCATCTCTTACGAGCACGACGAAATGGAAGTTTTCGGAACCGGCAAGAATGAGGATGAAAAAATATGGCATACGGTGATCCGGCAAGCAATGATCGCGGGCTACTTAGACAAAGACATTGAAAACTACGGCCTATTGAAGCTGACCCCGGAAGGGAAAAAGTACTTGAGCAACCCGGTTCCGTTCCAAATCACCAAAGACAACGAATTCGACGACGACGACAATGTAGAAGAAACGCCCGTCAGGGGCGGCGGCTCCTGTGCGGTCGACCCGGCTTTGTATTCGATCATGAAAGATTTGCGGAAAAAGCTGGCAAAGCGGCTGGACGTTCCGCCTTACGTGATCTTTCAGGATCCGTCGCTGGAAGCGATGGCGACAACCTACCCGATCACCGTCGAAGAATTGCAGAACATACCGGGAGTCGGCGCCGGCAAAGCCAAACGCTACGGGCAGGAATTTATCGAAGTCATCAAGCGGCACGTCATCGAAAACGAGATAGAACGCCCGGAAGACCTGCGCATCCGGACCGTTGCCAATAAATCCAAACTGAAAGTGTTTATCGTGCAAAGCATCGACCGGAAAGTCTCCTTCGTCGACATCGCACTGACCAAGGGCCTCGAACTGAACGAACTGCTGGATGAAATCGAAGCCATCGTCTATTCCGGAACCAAAATCAACATCGATTACTTCCTGTACGAAATCATGGACGAAGACCGCATCGACGATATTTACCAGTATTTCAGGGAATCGGAAACCGACAACCTGGAAGACGCCATCGAAGAACTCGGCTCCGACTACACGGAGGAAGAAATCCGGCTGGTCCGCATTAAATTCATCTCCGAACTTGCCAATTAAACATTAAATACGTAAATTTGCACGCAATAAAATTTCCTAATATGTCATTTATTGCAGAAAAAGTAGTGATGGACGGATTGACCTTCGACGATGTTTTGTTAATTCCGGCGTATTCTAATATCTTACCTCGTAACGTCGATCTTTCGACAAAGTTTTCAAACAATATCGCATTGAATATCCCCCTGGTTTCGGCGGCTATGGATACGGTCACCGAGACGAAGATGGCGATTGCGATTGCCCGGGAAGGCGGCATCGGTGTGATTCATAAAAACATGACAATCGAGGAGCAGGCGAAACAGGTGCGGTCTGTCAAGAGGGCGGAGAACGGAATGATTTCCAATCCGGTCAATATCAAAAGGGGGAAAACCGTCGGCGACGCCCTGGCTTTGATGGCAGAGTACAAAATCGGCGGCATTCCGGTCGTAGACAACGAGCATCACCTGGTGGGGATTGTCACCAACCGGGACCTGCGCTTTCAGCGGGACCTGGATCGCCCGGTGGACGACGTGATGACTTCCGAAAACTTAGTGACAACCAACCAGTCAACCGATCTGGAATCGGCGGCCGATATATTGCAGAACCATAAAATAGAGAAACTGCCGGTTGTCGACGCCCACAATAAACTGATCGGGCTGATTACCTATAAAGACATTACGAAAGCCAAAGACAAACCGTTTGCCTGCAAGGACAAGCAGGGACGCTTGCGGGTTGCCGCGGGCGTAGGCGTCACCGCCGATACCTGCGACCGGATTGCGGCGCTGGTCGGCGAAAGTGTCGACGCCATTGTCATCGACACGGCGCACGGACATTCGCAAGGCGTGATTGAAGTGCTGAAAGAAGCCAAAAAGCGGTTTCCGGCGACGGAGATCGTCATCGGCAACATAGCGACAGGCGAAGCCGCCCGCGTCTTGGCAAAAGCAGGCGCCGACGGAATAAAAGTCGGCATCGGTCCGGGTTCGATTTGCACGACCCGCGTCATTGCCGGCGTAGGCGTCCCGCAGCTATCGGCGATCTACGAGGTTTCCAAGGCATTAAAGGGGAGCGGCATACCGATTATCGCAGACGGCGGCTTGCGTTATTCGGGCGACATCGTCAAAGCATTGGCAGCCGGAGGTTCGTCGGTGATGATGGGTTCCTTGTTGGCGGGAGTGGAAGAATCCCCCGGGGAAACCATCCTGTACAACGGACGCAAATTCAAGTCCTACCGGGGAATGGGTTCGTTGGAAGCGATGCAAAAAGGTTCCAAAGACCGTTATTTTCAGGATGTGGAGGACGATATTAAAAAATTAGTGCCGGAAGGAATCGCCGCCCGTGTTCCTTACAAAGGCTCCCTGTACGAAGTGATTTATCAAATGGTCGGCGGATTGAGGGCGGGCATGGGCTATTGCGGCGCCGCAAATATAGACAAGCTGCATGATGCGAAATTTACACGAATCACCAATGCCGGCGTAGCCGAAAGCCATCCGCACGATGTAACCATTACACAGGAGGCTCCCAATTACAGTTCTAACAGAGGATGATGCCTTTTTCATACTCTATACTTCGCGCCGCCGGGTTTTATGCTGTAATTTTATTAATTGTACAATAATTATTAAGTCTTTACGTTTGAATATACGGTTAACAATTTTAATATATTAATGGAATGAACAAGATGAATAATATTTTATTTTCTTTATTTTTACTGTTTTTATCAGCTACAGTGTATGCTCAGGCAAGTGATCCTGTTGTCATGAAAATCAATGGGAAGGGCATTAAAAAGTCGGAATTTGAGTACATTTACAATAAGAACAATGATGAGGATGCCATAGACAAACGTTCTTTGGAAGAGTACATTGTCCTTTTCAAAAATTTCAAGCTGCGGGTAACGGAGGCCGAAACGCAGGGAATGGATACGACGGCCGCATTTCACAAGGAGTTTAATGAATATAGAAATCAATTGGTTAAAGCGTATTCAAAAGATCCGGAAGTGGACGAGAGCTTGTTGCAACAAGCCTACAACCGCTCTTTGGAATTTGCAGAAATAGGCGCCATTTTCATCGCCTATCCTCAGGTAGAAAATAGAAGGGCGTTCAGAGTGACTCCCGCCGACACATTGGCGGCTTACCAAAAGGCGATCGAGATTCGCAACCTGGCGATTAAAAAAGGCGCCGACTTTGAAAACCTGGTGAAAGAATATTCTTCGGACGAACGCGCAAAACAGGCAGAACGTCCGGGATATATGGGATGGCATTCGGGCTTGAACCTTCTGCCGGCATTGGAAACGGCGATCGCTGCGACAAACGCCGGGCAAGTTTCTCAGCCGGTCCGCGTTGCTCAGGGGTATTACCTTATTAAAATATTGAACAAGAAAGCGAATCCGGGGGAAGTTCATGCGGCTCATATCCTAATCATGTCGCCTGCCGATGCGGACACCGTGCAGGTTTCGGATGCGCAGAATAAGATAGCAGAAATAGAGCAGCAGTTGAATGCAGGCGCCGATTTCGGTGAACTTGCCCAGGAATATTCCGAAGACAAATCCTCCGGAACGAAAGGCGGCGACCTGTCGTGGATACAATACGGGCAAATGGTGCCGGAATTCAATGACATCGTCTTTGCGATGAACGACACGGGAACCGTCAGCAAGCCATTCAAAACGCAGTTCGGATACCATATCGTGAAATTGCTGGGAAAAAGGCCGGCCGCTTCTTTCGACGACCTGCGTCCACAGATGGAAAATAAATTGGACAGAACCGGCAACTTTGCTGTTTTGCGTCAACCGGGCATCGACAAGCTGAAAGCGTCAACCGGCTTTGCCTGGCAGAAAAACGCCTGCGACTTGTTGGCGGAAAAAGCCAATACGCTGTTCCCTACCGACAGTTTGTACACCGCTGCATTTGAAAACAATACGGAAACGCTGTTCACGATTAAAGGAGAGCCGACAACCATCGCAGACTTCATGACTTATCTGAAAAAGAATCCCCAGACATTTTCGAACTTATCTTCGGAAGCATTCACGGAAAACCTGAATCAGTTTGCGTTCCAAAGCATAATGGACAGCGAAAACAAAGAACTCGAGAACAGGTACCCCGAATTTAAAAACCTGATGCAGGAATATCGCGACGGAATCCTCCTGTTTGAAGTAAGTAACAAGGAGGTTTGGGAAAAAGCGTCTTCCGATACGGAAGGTCTTTCTAACTATTTTGGTGAAAACAAGTCGAAATATGCCTGGGCGGATCCGCATTGGAAAGGATACGTGATTCTGGTAAAGGATGCCGCCACGAAGAAGAAATTACGGAAGGAAATAAAGAAAATGACCGACGAAGAAGCTGTTCA
>JAIRSN010000218.1 GCA_031255425.1 Dysgonamonadaceae bacterium | reverse complement strand
TCTCCGGAAGAAGGCATGGATATACAGATACAGGCTTCTGCCTCCGTACCGGTTGTTCCGGATGCAACGATCGTAAGAGACCTTACCTTCGATCCGGGCGCGCAAATCGACCTGGAAGGTACGCTGTACGTAACCGGCGCCATCCATGTAAAATACGCAATCGTTCCCGACAAATGGTATTCCATCGGTTTCCCCTACGGCACCGGCAACATAAACGTTCGCAGCGAATGGTTCGAAAGCGAAGGCTGGTCGCCGCTGCTTCCCTATAAAGCCACTGGCTATGGTCCATTGGAAGAAGGTGGGGAAAATTACTACGGCGACTACTACCTCCGGGCATACAACCCCGCTTCGGCAACGCCCTTCTCGGATGTGGAAACGATTGAAGCCGGAAAGGGATACATTATCCTTTTCCCCGACTACTTCGTGGATGCCGACGGCAATGGAGGCAATATAATTACCTTTACTTCCGAGCCTCAAACCCTGACCGGCGGCAACAATCCCTTGCCGGTTGATGATAAACTTCGACTGGTGCCCAATCCGTCTTTCAAAAATATCGAATTGACTCCGCCGGCAGATAAGGTCTATTATTACCTCAACAAAGAAGAAAACGAATATATAAAACTGACGACCGACCCCGGGACGCTGGCGCCTTTCGAAGCGGCAATTACCGGCCTCTCCGACCAGCCGGAAACAGAGGCGCTGACCATCCCCATCGAAGAAGGTCCCATCACCGGCGGAGGAAACCGTCCGGCAATAACGTCCGGCCCGGTGCTGTCTACGCGCTACTACACCCTTCAGGGAATCGAAGTGGCGCAGCCGGCGAAAAGCGGCGTGTACATCGCGAAACACCGCTACCATTCGGGTAAGGAAAAGATAGAAAAGATTATATACAAACAACAATAAAGAGGAGAATCTATGAAAATCCTAAAATTCTTTCTGCTGCTGACAGGCGTTTTGCTGTCAACACAAATGTTTGCGACTCACACCACGTTCAGGGAACAAACAGATAATTGGTTGAAACGGAGCGAAAGCAGTGAATCCACCCGGCCGGGCGGCGTCGACCCGGGGACGCCGCCGCCGTCGCCGGGAGCGCCGACCCAGTTGCCTGTCGGGGAGGGCGTAGTGCCGCTCTTACTGCTGGCGGCGGCGTACGTGGTCTGCCGGAAGCGACGCCGGCAGGCAGCGCCGGCGCTGCTGACGCTTTTTTTCGGACTTGCCTGTGGCGGTTCGCTGGTAGCCCAGGAGTCGCGCGTCCTGACCGGAACGGTTCGTTCGTCGGAAGACGGCGAAACCCTGATCGGGGCGCTGGTCGGTGAAAAAAATTCAACGAATAAAACGGTTACAGACATCGACGGCGCCTGGTCGCTGACGGTACGGGGCAACAACATCCTTCTGGAAGCCTCGTACCTGGGCTACGAAACTAAGGAAATAACCGCCGGCAACCGGAACCGGGTGGACATCGAACTGGATGTGCAAGCCAACCTGCTGGACGAAGTCGTCGCCATCGGCTACGGCGTGCAACAAAAGAAACTGCTGACCGGCGCCACGCTCCAGATACGGGGCGATGCGCTGGTGAAACAGAACATGGTCAGCCCCTTCGCCGGATTGCAGGGCTTGACGCCCGGCGTGAGCATTGTGAAAAACAACGGAAAGCCGGGCGAAGGCTTTAAGGTCACCATCCGCGGGGCGGGAACGATACACAACTCCGAACCGCTCTATGTAATCGACGGTCTTTCGGGCGGGAATATCAACGCCCTGAACCCCTCGGACATCGAGTCGATCGACGTCCTGAAAGACGCGGCTTCGGCGGCTATCTACGGCGCCCGCGCTGCCAACGGGGTGATTCTGGTCACCACCCGGCAGGCGCAGAAGGGGCGGACGAATATCGTTTACGACGGCTACTACGGCTGGCAGAATTTCAAGAACAACCTGAAGCCGCTCGGCGCCAAGGATTACCTGCTGTTTATGGAGGAATCCGGCTTGCTGAAAGACCTGACGCTGACGGACCAGAATGTGCCGATGCTCGATAAAATCAACAGCGGCGAATGGCAGGGAACCGACTGGCTTGGGGAAATGACGCGCCGGGATGCCCCGATGCAGAACCATGCCCTCAATTTCAACCGCGGTTCGGACGGCTCGGCGTTCTCCCTCGGCTTTTCCTACACCTCGCAGATGCCCGTGATTGCCGTCCCCAGCACCGAGGTCGGCACCGGCTACGACCGTTACACCGGGCGGCTGAACTCCGACCATACGCTGATCCGCCTGAAGAACCGCGACCTGCTGAAGATCGGCGAAACGATGACCTTCTTCTATTCCGACCGCAAGGGGCTGGACCAGGCTACGGGACATGTTACGTGGAACGATTTCCGCAACGCGTTCAAGGCGAATCCCCTCTATCCGGCTTACGGGGACGACGGGGCGTTCGGATGGCCGGTCACCGTCCTGAACAATTTCGAGAAAAACCCGCTCGCCCAGATGTATTACAACAGCGCGATGAAAGACAGCCGGAACTACGCCGTGCGCGGCAACTTCTACCTGATTCTCGAACCGGTCAAAGACCTGAAGTGGCGCAGCAGCTACGGCATCGATTACAGCAGTTGGATGTACCGCGCCTACATTCCCGCCTACATCCTGAACGGAAACGAACGGAAGGAACGCAACGAGGTGGGACAGCAAGGCGGCATGGGACATAAATGGCAGATAGAAAACACGCTTGCCTACGATTTCAACGTGCAGGAACGGCACCGGTTTGCCGTCTTGCTGGGTTCGTCGGTCGAACGGTCGGGCATGGGGAGCAATTTCTCCGGCTCGAACCAGGGCGTCGAGTTCGACGACTTTTACCATGCCTACCTCGGCAATGCCAAGACCGTCGAAAGCGGGCGGACGCATGTCAGCGGGTCGGCTTGGGGACTGGGCAGCTTGGTTTCGTTCTTCGGGCGGCTCAACTACGACTACCGCAACAAGTATATGGCAACGCTGGTGATGCGTTCGGACGGTTCGTCCAACTTTGCGCCGGGGCATCAGTGGGGGTATTTCCCTTCGGTGTCTGCCGGGTGGAACGTGACGGAGGAAGCGTTTATGGAGCCGGTCAAACCGGTGTTGAATTACCTGAAACTGCGGGCAAGCTGGGGCGAAAACGGAAACAACCGTATCCCGGAATACAAATACCTGGCGTCGATGACGCTGGCGACCAATGCCAACAATGCTTACTATTACTTCGGGGATAAAACCGTCCCGCCGGCAACGGGCGCTTTCCCGGAATATGTGCCGAACCCGGACCTGACCTGGGAAACTTCGCGGCAAACCGATGTCGGGCTGGATGTGATGCTGCTCGGCAACCGGCTGGGCATCAATTTCGACTGGTATCACAAGAAAACCATCGACTGGCTGGTGCAGGGACTGATTCAGGGAAATGCCGGAACGCAGGCGCCCTGGGTAAACGGCGGCGACATCGAGAACCGCGGCGTCGAGCTGATGCTGAACTGGAACGACCGCATCGGCGACTTCCGCTACGACCTCTCGGCAAACTTCGGGCACAATACCAACAAGGTGGTCAAGATTGCCAACGGCGATAATTACCTCGACGGTTCGACCGATATTCTGGGCAGCGGCACGTTCTACCGCGCGGAAGTCGGGATGCCGCTGGGATACTTTATCGGCTACCGCACCGACGGGATTTTCCAGAACGAGGCGGAAGTCGATGCCTACGTGCATCCGGAGACGGGCAAGCCGGTGATGCCGAACGCCAAGCCGGGGGATGTCCGCTTCCGCGACCTCAACGGCGACGGTTCGATCACCCTGCTGGACCGCGAGATGATCGGGAATCCGAATCCCGACTTCGACTACGGCGTAAGCCTGAACCTCGAATACAAGGCGTTCGACTTCGCCGTCAGCGGGCACGGCGTTGCCGGAAACCAGATTGCCAAATCCTACCGCACCAATACCTCGGTCAATTCGAGCAACTACACCGCGGAGGCATTCGGCAGGTGGCACGGCGAAGGCACGTCCAACCGTTTGCCCAGCCTGAACGGAACCGCCACCAACTGGCAATATGTATCGGACCTGTACATCGAGGACGGCGATTATTTCCGGATCACCAACATCACCCTGGGTTTCGACCTGAAAAAAGTGTTCAAATCCCTTCCCTTGCAGCAGGCGCGGGTCTACCTTTCCGGGCAGAACCTGTTTACGTTCACCAAGTATTCCGGGCTTGATCCGGAAGTGTCGGCGTTTAGCGGCGCACAGAGCTGGGCGAAAGGAATCGACCTGGGCAATTACCCGGTATCCACCGCTTATTTAGTCGGTTTAAGTATCAAATATTAAGAAGTAAAATCATGAAACAATCTATTGAAAAATATCCTGTCATGAAAAAAGGCATGGCAATCCTGTTGGTTGTGTGTATGCTGGTTGGTTGCGATGATTTCCTCCGCATCGAATCGACGACATTGAAGAGTACGGAAAACTATCCGGCTACGCCGGCAGAAGCCTCGCAGGTCTTAACGGGCATTTATGCCATCCTGTCGCGGCCGAATATTATGAGCAATATGGTGCTGGTGGCGGAACTCCGTTCCGACGACCGGCTGGGCGGCGGCGGTCCGACCGATATTTCCACGAAAGCCATTTCCCAACACCAGAAATGGAGCGAAAACGGTTTCGTCGATGCCTGGAAAGCCAATTACATGGGCGTTTACCGTGCCAATGTTTTTCTGGAAGCCTCTCCCCGCGTAAAGTGGGACAACGACGAACAGCGCAACCGGATGGAAGGCGAGGCGCATTACCTGCTGGCACATTTCTATTTCGATTTGTCGCGCCTGTTCGGGGAAGTTTGCCTGCAAAAGACTTCCGAACCGGTGATTATCCCGCGTTCGCCGGCTGCGGACACCTATGCGTTTATTGCCGAAAACCTGAAGACGGCAATCGAAAAGCTGCCGCCCGTTAACTACAACACCGTCGAATCGGGACGGGTGACCCGCTGGGCAGCCGAAGCGTTGCTGGCGCGCGTGTTCCTCTTTTACACCGGTTTTTACGGGAAAGAATCTTTGCCCTTGCCGGACGGCGGGGAAATAACGAGGCAGCAGGTTGCTGCGTGGCTCGACGAATGTACGGACACCAATGCCAGCGGGCACGACCTGTTGAGCGACTTCCGCAACCTGTGGCCTTATTCCTATGTTCAGGATTATACGTATACGAAAAACAACGGGCTGCAATGGGAAGGCGACGGCAACAAGGAATCGGTTTTTGCCATCAAGTATTCCAACAGTTTTGCTTCGCACGAATTTCCCTTTCAGAAGAGCAACCAGGTCTGCCTTTTCTTCGGGCTGCGCGGGCAGGAAGATTACAAGCTGACGTTTCCCTTCGGGGAAGGGTGGGGGTTCGGAACGGTCAATCCCAGGATATGGAACGATTGGGACGACAACGATATACGGAAAAAAGGCTCGATGTTTTCCGTTGCCGACCGCAGCGAGGTGCGCCTGTTCCGGTACGGCACGGACGCCAAAGATCCGCAGATGGAAGAAACCGGCTTTTACCAGAAGAAATACATGCCCATCAACACCTATACCGACGGCACCCGGGCAAGCGTATGGAATTACAGCCGCACGCTGTATGGCAATACAATTGAAGATTTCAAGTTAAATAATACACAGGACCTGGTGTTGATTCGCTTTGCCGATGTCCTGCTGATGGCTGCCGAGCTGAATGCCGGCACCCCGAAGGGCGATGCCTTCCTGAAAAGGGTACGCGACCGGGTCGGTTTGCCGCCGGTGCCGGCGACCTTGGAAAACATCAAGAGCGAACGCCGTTTCGAGTTGGCTTTCGAGTGAATCCGGTTCTTAGACCTGCTGCGCTGGCACGACGAACACCTGC
>JAIRSN010000067.1 GCA_031255425.1 Dysgonamonadaceae bacterium | reverse complement strand
GCAAAAAAATCAGTATTGAATTTCAAACCCGATGTTTTTTCGACTACCGGAATACAATCTTCTTCCGTCGCTCCGGGATAAACCGTTGATTCGTAAATGACAATATCGCCTTTTTTAATTACTTTGCCAACCGTTTCGCTCGCTTTGTACAGGGGCGTCAAATCGGGTCGGTTGTTTTTATCCACAGGAGTGGGAACGGTAACGATATAATAATTGCAACTTTTCATATCGTCTAAATTGCAAGAGCAATACAAACCGATTTTTTCGCTTTCTTCCTGTTTAATAGCTGATTGCAATACTTCATCCGACACTTCAAGCGTTTTATCCGTACCGCTCATCAGTTCCTCAACACGCTTTTTATTCACATCAAAACCAACCACAGGATATTTTGTAGCAAACAAACGCGCCAAAGGCAATCCGACATAGCCCAAACCAATAACTCCAATTTTTATATTTTCCATTATTTTTGTTATTTCAAATTTTCCCAATACCACGCAACAGCCTCTTTCAATCCTGCTTTCATGGAGTATTGCGGATTGTAGTTGAGCAACGATTTAGCTTTGTCGATGCTTGCCAACGAATGAGGTATGTCGCCCGCACGATAATCGCCGTGCAGAACAGCAACATTGCTTATTTCACTATCAAATTCGGATAAAAATTCTTTCAGATAATTAACTAATTGATTTAGTGTTGTCCTTTCGCCAAAAGCAGTGTTATACACTTGATTTACGGCTCCCTGATTTTCTGTTGTCAACGCCAGCAAATTCATTTGGACCACATTTTTTACATAAGTAAAATCGCGCGAATATTCGCCATCGCCGTTTATCACAGGGCTTTCATGGTTGATTAATTTTTTGACAAACAACGGAATCACTGCTGCATACGCACCATCCGGGTCTTGCCGTTTGCCGAAGACATTAAAATAGCGTAAACCAATACATTCCATACCGTAGGTCTTGGAAAAAACATCGGCATACAACTCGTTCACATACTTGGTAACAGCATAGGGCGATAATGGTTTCCCGATTACATTTTCTATTTTAGGGAGGGTCTGAGAATCGCCGTAAGTAGAAGAACTTGCCGCATAAACAAACCGTTTTACCCCAGCGTCCCGTGCGGCTATCAGCAGGTTCAAAAAACCGGAAACATTAACTTCATTGCTTGTTGCCGGGTCGTTAACTGAACGAGGCACAGAGCCTAAGGCGGCTTCATGAAGTACATAATCAACTCCTTCAACTGCTTTGCGGCAATCTTCCCTGTTGCGGATGTCTCCTACAATTAGTTGAAAATCCTTCCTGTCGAAAAAAGATTGTATGTTTTTGATTTTTCCAGTCGAAAAATTATCAAAACATACAACAAAACTATTCCGCTCCAATAGTGCTTCACAAAGATTGGAACCGATAAATCCAGCTCCACCAGTCACTAATATTTTTTTATTTCTTATCATATCTTCTCCAAACATTCTTCCGTTATATAATTTCCCATCACTACAGAAAGCAGCTTTCCCAGTCGCACTACTCCCGTTCATATCCATGTATCGTCTTTAATTCCGGTAAAATTTCCTTTTATTATCCGCACTTTTTCACCCTCCCCCTACAAGTCGTCTGGGTACGTCAATGAAATTGGTTTGCTTGAAAAATCTTGCTTCCCATCTGTTTGTCGAGTATTTATTCGGAATTTTTTCGTGTCTGTATTGTACAGGTAATCCACCGTATAGCCACATTCTCAAGGAAGCGACAAGGTGCATTCGTAGTCTGTGCGGACAAACTGTATAGGAATCATCGGCTTCTCCCCCCTACAGCAGACTTATGAACAAATTAAATACAATAGTGCCGCCAACCAAAAGACAATACCCCCGCCGCGAATGGTAATGTAATCGTGAGAACTGCGTTGATTGGGTTTGTCCGTAATATTGTACCTTTCGGCGATTCTGAAGTAAAGAATCATGCCGAGAAAGAGAAGTAAAACTACGAAAAAGTACTGCATGGATACAATTTTATCAAAGGGACACGGCTACGTGCAAGGCAGTAATATTATTTTCAAAATAATGAACCTCACTGTCGTTAGACAAAGCGAAACACTGTTTGAAGGGTTTATTAAGTATTTCTTACAGGTTCAACAAATTACGCATATCCGTTCGTCTGATATGCTCTGTCGTTTTTATTTCAATGCCGTAAAATAATCGGCATTTTTAGGGATACAATGGCTATCTAATCCGGAATTATTCGTGTTTTATCTTTATGAAAACTTCCTAACGTTTGCTTTAATCCGGTTTCCACATTTATGGGTAATTGTTCGATACTTAAAGCGTTTTTCAGTTTTTGATTGGAAACAATATAGTTCTCCGTCAACTTTCGCAATCGTTCCGGATTGAGAGGAAATCGGCAAAGACCTCCCATTTTAGCTAAGGCAACAATGAGGGATTGATTTATCTTCCAGATCCGGGCTTTTTTATTTTTGGATTCGGCAATTAATTCTATCAGTTTATTGGTAGATAGCGGTTCATCGTCGGCTAAATGATAGACTCCGGAAGGCGGATTCTTCAGTATAAACTGTTCGACGATGTAAGATAAATTCCAAATATTCATAAAGGAACGACGATTCTCAAAAGCGCCCAATGGCCAGGGAATGCCTCTTGTAACAACATTATACAATAAATTCAAATTGCCTTTATTGCCGGGACCGTGAATCATGCAGGGGCGCAGTATATAGACACTTTTATCATTCCATTCTTTGCTTTGGATGTATTTTTCGGCTGCGATTTTGCTTTCGCCGTAAGGCCCAACCGGTTTGGGAACAATATCTTCCGTCAGATAATCTCCTTCGACCGAATCGGCAGCGGCTTTAACTGAGCTGAAAAAGATAAACCGTTTGGCGCTGGATTGGAGGAAATAATCGAAAATAATTTCGGTTAGCCCCAGATTAATATCGAAATAGACTTGCGCTTCTGCCCGATTTTTCGTGTCGTGCGCTTTCCCTGCCAAATGAATAATCGTATCCACTTCGGGAAGATCGTTTATATCGTTCCAAGAGAAAGTTTTAATTACGCCTTCTTTTTCGGGGGAAATAATGTCCAAACCGTATATTTTGTGGCTTTTCTTGAATGCGGAAACCAAATTACTGCCGACGAAACCGTGTATTCCGGTGATGAGGAGGTTCATAAATCTGTTTTGATGCAAAAGTAATAAAGTTCTTCGGAATTTTGCCTTCCGGAAATGGGAACTTTATTCATTTCATTAAAGTCATACTTCGCATGAGCCACATCCCAATATATAACGCATCGCTTCATGACCTTATCGGAAAGTCACTGGTAAAATAATAAACCCAATTAAAACTCTTAAACAGAAACCTTAAATTGTGTTTAGTTCCCTTAAACTTCCCTCGTGAATATTGAGATACGGAACTAAGGGGAAAAAAGGTAAAACTCTCCTAACTATCTCTTAATCATCATTCTTCAACAAAACTCCTCTAACATCAGAATTTTGAATGTTAAAAGTCAAGATGAAAAATATATATATTTGAGAAATACCCACGAAAACAGATAGCTATCTTTAATTCGACGCAAAATTAGAGAAAAATTTAGAATATACAAATAAAAAGATGTAAATCTTGGCTTAGTAATCAAAAATTTAGAATGGAAATCGCTGAAAAATATTCAATAGTCATTTACGCAGGATGTTTTTATCGTCAGATCAGCTCGTATGATCCGCCCGGCATACGCCGGACGACTCCTTTCATTTCCAACTCGAACAGTAAGGATGCCAGCTTGCCGGCAGACACGTTCAATTCAATACACAGGGTATTTAACGGCATGCTTTCGGACCGGGTAAGCAAATCGACCAAGGGTTGTTCTTCGGGAGTTAACTCGACAAACAAATCCTTTTGTACAGCCGGTTTTTTGGCAGAGTCGGCTTTGTCCCAGCACATTTCCCAAAAAACGTCTTCCGCACAAGTAACCAAAGCGGCTCTTTTGGATTTAATCAATGTGTTGCATCCTGTAGAATAATCATCGTTTACCCTGCCCGGAACAGCAAAAATATCTTTGTTGTACGAGTCGGCAATGGACGCCGTAATCAGTGCGCCTCCTTTTTCTGCCGACTCAATCACAATCGTGCAGTCGGATATGCCGGCAATAATCCGGTTTCTCTTGACGAAATTTTGCCGGTCGGGATTTGTTTCGCTCATAAAATCGGTCAATAATCCTCCTTCTTCCAACATCTCAACGGCGACATTCCGGTGAACATGTGGATAAATCCGGTCCAGTCCATGCGCCAAAACGCCTACGGTCGGAAGTTTGTTTTTTAGTGCTGCCCTGTGTGCGCAAATGTCAATGCCGTAAGCCAATCCGCTTACAATAAGCGTTCCCGGATAGGTATTCGCAAAATCGCAAAGTAGTTTTTCTGTGACTTCCCTGCCGTAACTACTTGCATTTCGCGTTCCGACGATGCTGATGATTTTCGCTGTATTCAAATCGGCGTTTCCGCGAAAATAAAGAAGAACCGGCGCGTCAACACATTCTTTAAAGCGCTGAGGATAGTTGGCGTCCTTTACAAAAAGCGGCGAAATCTTGTTTTTCTCAATGAATGAAATTTCTTTTTCTGCTCTTTGCAGGATTTCCGGGCGACGCGCTTCGGTAATTAGCTTTCGTGGAATACCCGCATGTTCCAAACGGTGCGCTTTTTCTTTGAACAGGAGGGAGACATCGTCCAATATTTCAATCACTTTTTGAGCAATGGTATCCCCTATCCCTTTTACGAGGGTAATCCCTATCTGGTATAATAAATCCGGATGCATGTGATTAGAGGTTAATGGTTAAGGTTTATCGATTCTTATTTTTTACAGGTATTGTTTCATTAATTCGTCGTAACAGTCGCCTCTTGACAGTTTCCCATTCACGATAATCGCTACTTCGATTGTCCCCTTGCAGCACAAGGCGCCGTCGCTCTTGCGATTGATTGCATGATGAAAAATGATTTTGATTCCTTTTCTTTCAACGGTTAACGAAGAGATAAAAAGGTCGTTGCCCGCCAGGGGCGATTTATAGTGCAGGTCGGCGCGGGAAACAACCGGGTCGACGCCCAATAAATGAGATTCTTTGAAGGAGGTGCCGAGACTTGCCATAAACTCGTGCCGCGTCACTTCGAAGTAGTGCAGATAATTGGCATTGTTTACAATTCCTTGTGCGTCACATTCGTAGTCGCGCACCTTCATTTCGAACTCAAAAACTTTTTTATTCATAGTACTGTTTTCATTTAAATTTTTCGGCATATTCGGACGGACTGGTGCCGTACTGTTCGCGGAAACATTTCCGGAAATAGGCTAAGTCGCGGAATCCGACCTGATAGATGATTTCCGACACGTTCGCCTTGTTCTGTTCCAATAGCTGGGCGGCGCGTTTAATCCGGATGTTCCGGATAAATTCCTTCACGGTCATGCTGGTAAGCGCTTCCAGTTTCCGGTAGAGCTGCATCCGGCTTACTCCGATGTCGGACGCGAATGTTTCTATATCGTAGTCTTCGTTGCTGATGTTTTGTTCGATGATGTCCACTGCTTTTTTCAGGAACTTTTCGTCGGGCGAGATTAGTGTCACCGGCGAAGGCTGCATCAGGAAATCATTCCGGTACTTGTCGCGCAAGGTATCGCGCAACGACAGGAGATTATCAACCTTCAACTTCAAAATGTTTACGTCAAACGGTTTGGTGATGTAATCGTCCGCACCGGCTTTCAGCGACTCTTTCTCCGATTCCCTGGAAGTTACGGCAGTCAGAAGGATGAACGGGATGTGTGAGGTCCGTTCGTCTTTCTTGATTTTTTTGCAGAATGCGTCCCCGCCCATCACCGGCATCAAGAGATCCGAAATAATAATGTCCGGAATGTATTTGATGGCTCTTTCGTACGCTTCCTTTCCGTTTTCCGCTTCCACGACCCGGTATTCCGACCGGAAATTGGAAGCGATATAGTCCCTTACATCCTTATTGTCTTCGGCGATCAGAATGATTTTCCGATTCTTATCCGATAAAATAAGGTCTTCCGGCCTTTCTATTACCTCGTCTTTCTTCACATCGGCATCAAAAAGCAACGGGAAACGGACGGTGAAGGAAGTCCCTTGCTGTTCTTCGCTTTCGACATCAATTTCGCCGTCCATCAATTTCACAAATTCGCGGGTAATGGATAATCCGATTCCCGAACCGCGTACATTTTCTCCGTTGCTGCCCTGCTCGAAACGTTCAAAAATCTTTGTCAGGTGTTTCTGGGGGATGCCGACACCCGTGTCCTTCACCGTAATCGCGTAAAACGCCCGGCTTTCGATTCTTTCCGCCGAAGGATTGTCGGAAAAGGAGAAGGTGACGGACACGTTTCCGGAGGGATTGGTGAATTTCAGGGCATTTGACAGCAGATTGTTGACAATCTTCTGTATCTTATCGTTGTCGAACCAGGTAAACAAAAAGTCTTTCTGGCTCGTAAAAGACAACTGAAGTTTCTTTTCGGCAGCCATGCTCTGGAACGATTCTACGATTGCCCTGATGAATAAGACGATGTCCGATTTTTCATAATATACATTCTGTTTGCCGGCTTCCAGCTTCCTGAAATCCAGCAACTGGTTGATCAGCTTTAACAACTGGTCGGCGTTCCGTTTCACTAAATGCAGCTTGTTTTTCGAATCGAGGTCGATGCTTCCCCGATCCAATACCTGCCCCAAAGGTCCGAGGATAAGCGTTAAAGGCGTTCGTATTTCGTGAGAGATATTGGTGAAAAAGCGCAGCTTCATCGTTTCTATTTCATGCAGCTTGCGCGCTTTGGTCTTTTCAAAAACCAGCTCGTTATTCAATTTCGCCCGGTGAAGGTAAAACATGGCGAGATAAATGACGAACAGGACAATCGCCGTCGCCACAATCAGCCGGAACCACCACGTGTTCCAGAAAGGCGGATGAATGATGACTTCCAATTGCGCTTCTTCGAGGCTCCATGCTTTGTTGGGATCCAGCACTTTCACGCGGAAAAGGTATTTCCCGGAATACAGATTGGTGTAAGTCGCCGTGTGCGTTGTTCCCGACAAGATCCATTCCTTGTCGAATCCTTCCAGCATGTAAGCGTATTCGATTTTCTGGGAGTTGGCAAAAGAAAGCGCGGCAAACTCAATGGAAAAGACATTCTGGTTGCTTCTCAATTCCATTTGCTTCACGACATTGATACTCTTTTTTATGGAAGTTCCGATTTCTACCGGACGGTTGAATATTTTCAATCCGGTGAAAACAACCGGAGCGACAAACGTGTTTTTCCGTATTTCCGAAGGATTGAAAAGGTTGACGCCGTTAATGCCGCCGTATATCAACTGCTCTCCCCGCGTGGCGACCGCGCCGTAGTTGAACTGGTTGCCCTGCAAGCCGTCGTTCACATCGAAATTGGTAAATTCTCCGGTTGCCTCGTTCAGCCGGGAGAGCCCGTTGAACGTACTTATCCAGATGTAGCCCGATTCGTCGCGCCGGAGCGACTGGACATTGTTGTTGCACAAGCCGTCGGATTCGGTCAGGTATTCCTGCGTGCCCTTTTCTTTCTCGAACAAGGCAAGCCCGTGTCCCCGCGTTGCCAGCCAGTATTGATTGTTTGTGGTAGGGATGACGTCCCGTGTCCGTTCGCTGTATTTCCGGACCGTATTCGTCACCGGATTGTAAATAAACAGGTCGTCTCCACCGAACCACAAGTCGCCGGAAGGGTCTTCCTTGATCCAATAACAAACCTGGTTGGGGAAAAAGTCGGTCCGTTGCGTGAACGTTCCGGTTTTCCGGTTGTACAAGGCGACGCCCTTGTTGGTTGCCACCCAGATTTTTTCCCGGCTGTCTTTGAACAAACACCAGACCACATCGTCCGTCAGGGAAGCGGGGTCTTCCTTTTTATGGCGTAAAATGGATTTCACCCGGTACGTCCGGGCGTCTACAATCGTGATTCCGCCCTGGTAGGTTCCGATCAGTATTTCGTTCCCATCTTTCACGAAAGACTTGACACAGTTGTCGGACAGCCCGTTTTTAGTGGTCAGGTACCGGAACCGGTGCGTGAGGGTGTTGTAGATGTTTACGCCCCCGCTTTCGGTTCCTATCAGCAGGTCGGGGCCGTTGAGGTGGAAACTGTAAATTTCCGCATTATTCAGAAAGCGGTCGTCGTTTTTAGACGCTTTGATATGGATAAACGCCTGCTTGTCGATGTTCCGGTAGTTGATGCCGCCGCGCGTACCGATCCACAGGTCGCCTTTGGAATCGACGCACAGGCTCAGCACGGAGTTGAGCGACAGGCTCAATCCTTCGTCCTCGTCCCGCAGGAAGACATTATACTGCTGGTTTTCCTTGTCGTACGAAACCAGTCCGCCGCGCGTACCGAACCAGAGCAAGCCCTGCTTGTCTTCCCGGATGGCGCGCACGGTTTCCGAACGGGCGAACTTGATCCAGGAGTCGAACTTCCGGATCGTTCCGGAGTGGACATTCGCCGTGTAAACCCCCGAATTGTAGGTGCCGATCCACAGGATATTGTCGCTGTCGAAATAGAGCGAATGAATTTCATCGTACGGGAGGACGGTTCCGGGCAGGGGCTTCCGTTCGCTTTTATGCTTGGAAAAGTCGTAGACAAACAGGCCGGACAAGGTGCCGATCCACAAGTTGTTTTTCTTGTCGAAATAGATTTTGGAGACTTCCGGCATCCGGGCGTCGTTCAGCGCTTTTACCGGGAGCAGTTCCAACTGGTTCTCGTCGTTCAGAAAGGCGACGCCCTTGCTTGTTCCCAGAAAAAGGCGGTTGTTCGCGTCGGTTGTGATGCTGTTGACGGAGAAGACCGTATCGATATTCGCGTCTTTAAACGTAAAGTGCGTAAATACTTCCTCGTCCCGGTTGAAGAGGTTCAGCCCGCCGCGCTCGGTTCCCACCCAGATCCGGTTGTTCCGGTCTTCGAAGATGCAGCGTACCAGATCGCCCCGCAAGGTTCCGAAACCGTCTACGTCGCTCTTATAGACGGTGAATTGATAGCCGTCGTAGCGGTTCAGTCCCAGGCTGGTTCCGATCCACATCCACCCGGCTTTCTCCTGAAAGATACAGAGAATGTGATTGCTCGACAAGCCGTTGTCCTGCGTGATTTTATCGAAACGGGAAAACGAAGGATATTCCGCCCGCGCACCGGCGGATACGAGCGCTAAAAATAAAACAATGGGGAGGATGTGCTTTTTCAATCTATTCTTTTTTTATTAATACTGAAGCAAAATTACTTCTTTATCGGTAGGATACAAAATTATTCCCGCAAAAAGTTATATCTTTGTTTTTCAAACACAAAAATCAATTACGCCGTTGCGGTACGGATTGTGCCGGTTTGTTCAACAAATTTAATACATAACAATCATGAAAAAAGTCAGCCTGTTTTTGAGTCTTTTACTGTTCTTTATCCCCGGAATGTTTGCCCAGCATGTGTTGTTTCCGGACGATGCGATTGAAAGGGGTTATTACACCCGTCCCTACCTGCGCTATGAAGCGGAAAACGGAGCGTGCGAAACCAACGGAACGGTTCTGGAAGCGTCTTATGTGCAGACCGAACTCCAGAGCGAAGCCTCCAACCAGGTAGCCACGCAACTGATTGCCGGAAATGCGTACATCCAATGGACTTGCAGCGAAGCCGCCGACGGGCTGACCATCCGCTTTTCGCTGCCGGACGATGCGGAGGGAAAGGGAACGAAGGGAACCCTCGCCTTGTATGTGGACGGCGCCCATGTACAGGATATTCCGCTCGATTCCTATTGGGCATGGCAATATTTCCTGAAAACCATGAGTAATTCGTCGCCGGACAACGTCCCCGATGCAAGCGCCAAATATCCCCGTATGCGGTTCGACGAAACGCATGTGAAGCTGGCGAACAAGATTCCGCCCGGCGCCACGTTCCGGCTGGTCAAAACCGATGGGAATACGGTCCCTTATACCATTGATTTTGTGGAACTGGAAGCCGTTCCGGAGCCGGTGACATTCGAATCCCTGCCGGATGAAAACAAGGTCGAATACCTGCCGGAGAAGGGCAACCTCAACGCCTTTGTCGGAGCCAACAGCGGGAAAACCATCTATATCCCCGCCGGCAAATACCTTGTGGATTCGAAGATAACCCTCAACGGGAACGGCACCAAACTGATCGGCGCCGGCATGTGGCACACCGAGATCTATTTTACCGCCTCCTCCGACGAGCGGAACACGTTCAACCGCCGGGGCATCGAATCGTTCCAGAGCAATATCGTGGTGGAAGGGCTGTTTCTGAATACGGTGAACAACAAGCGGTATTACAACAACGACGAAGCGTTTCAGGTGGGAAAAGGATTGATGGGCAGCTTCGGTTCGAATTCGGTTGTCCGGAATGTCTGGATCGACCACTTCGAATGTGGCGCCTGGATCGACGGCGCGGACAACTTGCAGGTAAGGGATTGCCGCTTCCGCAACAACTATGCCGACGGCATCAACCTTTCTTACGGCAGCCGCCGTTCGACGGTGGAACAGTGCAGTTTCCGCAACAACGGCGACGATGATATGGCAACGTGGTCGCGCGAGAACCGTTTGTGCGAAAACAACACCTTCCGTTACTGCACCGCCGAAAACAACTGGCGGGCTTCGAGCCTGGGCTTCTTCGGCGGGAAACAGAACGTCGCCCACCACCTGGTGATTATCGACCCGATGGAAGCCGGGCTGCGGGCGAACTGCGACTTCCCGGGCGCCCCGTTTGCGGCGGACGGATACTGCGAGTTCCGGGACATCTCGGTCTACCGGGGCGGCGTCAAAAGCGGCGCCCGGGGCGTCAGCGGCGACCTCTGGGGAAACCAGCAGGGCGCTATCCACCTGAACAGTTCCACCCGCTACGACCTTCTCCATATCAAGTTCGCCCGGATCGACCTCTACGATTCGAAGAACGACGCCATCTTTATCGGCAGCGAAAGCAAAATGATTCGCAACCTGGTGATGGAAAACGTCCGGATCCACGGCGCCGGACGGTACGGTATCTTTTTCAACAATGCCAAAGGAAACGGGCAGTATTGCCGGATTGTGTACCGCGACATCTCCGCCGGAACGAACAGCAACACGGCGCCCGCGCAGTTCGAGTTTGTCGAACACTGCGACGATGTTGCCCTGAAGCCGGCGGATCCGGACTTGTTCCAGGCAGCTTTCGCCGGCGGGAGATGGGTGGTGTCGGGGTTTGAACAATCGTCGGTTTCCGTTTACGACACAGCGGGACGGGTCAACTACCGGACGCCGGTCGTGTCGCACCGGGCGGAAATCCCGGAACTGGCGCCCGGCGTCTACATCGTGCGGCTGGACAACGGCAACCGGACGAAAAAAATCCGGATGCAGTAGGCTACATCGACTTTATTTCCATTACTTTCCGCTTAAACTCTTCCGAAGAATGGAGGGCTTTGTTCTTGACTTTTGTCTTGTATGTGTAAATCGTGTTGAGGGAGTAATTCAGAAACTTAGCCATCTTCTCGCTGTCGCTGATGCCCAGCCGTATCAGCGCATAGATGCGTAAATCCGTATTCAGGAGTTCGTCGTTCTTGAGCTGGATCTGTTCTTCCGGCCGCAGCAGCCGGTTGAAGTCTGCCACGAAGTTGGGAAACAGTTTCAGGAAGATGCGGTCGAAGCGCGAATAGAGCGCCTCCCGCTCTTTGTGGGCGTCCAGGTCTTTGGGGATGTTGTGCAGGTCGTCGAACTGCCGCGCCACCACTTTCCGCTTGACAAACTTCTGGAAACTTTCCAGCTTCTCGATAAACTCCGAATGGAGCCCGAAGAAATACCCGATGTACTCCTCTTTGATCTTGTTTGCCTCCAGCAGGTTTGCATGGGACTGCTGAATCAGTTGCTTCGCCGTATGCAGCCGTTTCAACTGCATCCAAATCACAAGGAAAGCGACCAGCAACGCAACCAGCAGGATGGAGATGAAAAGCAGGAAGCTGGAAATCTTGTCCTTTTGCCGTTCGATGACATTCATCCGCTCGCCTTCGATAATCGGCAGGATGTATCCGATTTCCAGTTGCCGGTGGCGGGCATTGTAGAAGTAGGCGTCGTCGAGGGCGTGGCGGATGCAGGCGGCAGAATGGGCCAGGTCGCCCTCGCGGTAGAGAATATCCGCCAGGTTGCGCAGCGCCACCGCCTCTTTGGTCGACGACCGGATGTCGGCAATCGCCGCCTGTACAAGGTAGGGCTTTGCCTCCTCGTCCTTCCCCTGCAAGCGCAGCAGGTAGGCAATGCTGGAGGTAGCGATGGCATAGTCGTGTTCGGAATAGTCGTGCGTATCAATCATCTTCGAATACGCATTCAGGGCGTCGAGGTTGTTGCCCGACTTCATCCCTTTCAGTCCGGTAGCCAGCCAGTAGCGAGCCGACTGCGCCGGCAGCAGGGCGATCGCCGAGTCGAGGATTTCGTTCCCCAGGCGCTCGTAGGCAAGCCGGAACGCCGGGCGGTTGTTGTAGTCCGCCAAGTCGTAATAAAGGCGCGACTTGCTCGTAAAGTAATCCAGCTGGGTCTGCACGCTGCAATTCCCGACATTCAGGGAGGAGAGGATGTCGAAACATTCCTTAAACAGGCCGGACGACAGGTAGCAAAACCCCTGCTTCACGGTAGCGGAAACAATCTTGTCGCGGTCGTTCAGGGCGCGGGAAATATCCAGCAGTTTTTCCACATACACATACGCCGAATCGTAGATATACGAACTGTATTCTTCGTACAATTTCTCGTAGAAAGGATACAATGCCTCGTGCGGTTGAGCGTCATTCCGGCGGATTTCCTCTTTTATGCGGCGAATCCGGTCTTCCTTTATGCGATCGAATTCCGGTTGTTTGGAGAGATAATAATCGAGGCTGTCCAAGCCTCCTTTGCCGGCTGCAAAACCGGGCGCGGCAAGCGAGCAGAAGAAAAAAGCAAGTGTCATCAGTCTTTTCATAAGGACGTAGATTGTAATGTTATGAACAGGCAAATATAAGCATTTAATCCAAGAATCGGACACGCAGTGTCTTTTATATTTTAAAGGAGAAATTTTGTGTATGTGCAAAAGACCTCATTTATACCTAATTTTATCATTGCTGTCCGGTAAAATTCGATCAATGGAATAAAGAGTAGTTCGATTGCTGATTTCAATTGACCGCACTTTGTATTTTCCAATCCAATCCCCCTTAGTCAAAAATGGGTCAGTCCGAAACCCCGGTAGCAAAGATTAAAATTAGCCCAATAGTCTTACCTTTGTTATATGAAACAATGGGAAGTCTTAAAGACGGTATTTTCTGATGTGATCACCGATTATTTT
>JAIRSN010000251.1 GCA_031255425.1 Dysgonamonadaceae bacterium | reverse complement strand
CGCCACGCCGGAATGCATGCACGTCGGTAACCCATTCGGAACAGCGACATCGCAACAAAAGTGTTTAAACTGTTAATATGCGACGAATTAACTTTTATTTGTTGCTTTTCAGTCCATTAATCTCTTTTTCCACTTGCTCCGTTGAAAAATCAGGCGTAGCCTGTTGCATCACCCGGTGATTACTGTTATTCCGGCATCATCTCTGTTTCCTGTCTGGTGAGATAAGAGAGAAAGTCCCCGGAATCCCTCAAAAACTAAACAGGTGCCCGGCGAATGAACCTGAAACGCTTGGCTGGTGATGAAAAAAAACATACCTTTGCAATGCACATAAATCATAGAAGTAATATTTTACATTCCAATGACTATCATGAAAGCTATTTTGACTGTACTCATTACGATACTGACCGTTTCTTTTTCGCAGGCAAACGATGTTAATTACGGACTTTACTTTAAATCATACGCCGATTTTGGGAAAGACCGTACTTCTTTGGTGGTGAATAATGGTAGGGAACTGAAATTGCAAAATGAGACGTCTGTCTCTTTCGATGTGTTTATCCGGAAGGAATTGGAATTTGGATATATCTTGCATATTATCAGTGATTCGGGCGATAAAATCGCTTTGAATTTCAGTGCCGATAGCAAAAACAGCCGTTATCCGAGCCTTATTATAAACGAGAATTTTTATCCGGTTACGAATAAGATAACGTTTGAAAAATGGTTTCCCGTGAGTCTGAGATTCTCTGCCGGCAAAGACAGCCTGCATCTCTCCTATGACGATATAAAGAAGTCGTATCCGTTGAATTTCAAGGATTGGAGTGCGTTCAAGGTCGTTTTCGGCATTTGTCTTTTTCAGGGATTCGAAACGTTTGAAACGGCAGCCGTCAATATCCGGGACGTCCGGATATACAATCGCGAAACCTTGATCCGGCATTGGCCGTTGAAAGAACATAACAACAGCCTTTGCTATGATTTGGTAAATCATATTCCCGCTTTGGCCGTGAATCCTCAATGGTTGATAGACAGTCATGCCAACTGGAAGAAAATTTATGCCTGGGAGTTCGGTCAGAGCAATAATCCGCAGTATGCTTTTGACGGCAGGCGGGATATATTCTACCTTGTTCCCGATGAAAAAACAATTATCGCCCATCATCTTGTGTCCGGCAAAGACAGCACGATACAGGTAAAAGGCGGCTATCCCGCCAGCATAAGCACGAACGGGCTGGTATACGATCACCTGAACGATGAACTGCTGTCGTATAACCTGGATGAAAAAACAATTTCCCGCTTCTCGTTCAAACGTTGCGAATGGTCGAAGGCGACACCTTGCAAGGAGGAAACTCGTTTCTGGCATCATACAATGTCGATTAACGAGGCGGATTCTTCGCTTGTCGCTTTCGGCGGCTATGGATATTATCACTATAAAAACGATCTGTTCACCGTGAAGTTGAACGGCGAAACGTGGGAAAGAAATCAATTGTTGACGCTTATGCCGCGTTATTCGGCGGCTTCGGTCGTTGTAGACAATCAGTTGTATATTTTCGGCGGACGCGGTTCGGAAACGGGGAAACAGGAAGTCAATCCCCAGCACAAGTACGACTTGTATTCGGTGGATTTACGGTCGGGCGAAACCACCTTTTTTTGGGAAACACAGTCCGATGCCCTTTATTTGCCCTGCGGAAATATGATATACAATCCGTCGGACTCCTGTTTCTATGTCTTAACCAATATCGAAAACGGAACGTTGATCCGAATAACCACGCGCCATTCTTCCATAGAAAAGGTATCCAGGGGCATCAATCAACCGATAAGGGCTGATTTTCTTTTTTACAACGTATTCTTTTCGCCGGGGCAACAGAAATTGTACGCGCTCTTTTGTTCCAACCTCAAGCAGGGTCCGTCCCTCCTCTCATTGTATGAAATGAATTTTCCACCGGTTACTCCGTCCGAAATCCAGGGCAGCATTATTCAAAAGAGCCATTTACCCGGATCTGTTATGGTGGGAATAACGGCAGGACTGGCATTGGGAATCGCCGCCTATTGCTTTTTTGCATCACGAAGGAAAAAAGCCGGCAAGAGACAACCGGCAATCGGCGTACAAGGCGAAAAGGAGGCGACCGCCCGGCATCCGGAAATCGTTCCCGACAGGGAAACCCCGGCGGAACCGGCAAAGACATTCGACCGGACAAAACAATGTATCAGCCTGTTGGGTGGATTCAATGTGATGGACAGGGAAGGAAACAACATTACCTCCAATTTTACGCCTATCCTGAAAAATCTCCTCCTTTTGATTTTATTGTACAGCGAAATAGAAGAGAAGGGGATAAATAATAAGAAGATTGACAGCCTGTTGTGGTCGGGTAAAGAGGATAAGGCCGCCCGTAACAACCGGAATGTGTCGCTCACGCGCCTGAAACTGTTACTGGAGAATGTCGGAAACATTTCGCTGTTGAACAACAACGGTTTCTGGAAAATTTCTTTCGGTGAAGATGTTTTCTGTGATTACCATACGACGCTTTTGTATATAAAACGGCACAAAAAGGACGATACGGATCAAACAAACTTGTTGAAATTGCTGGAATTACTTATGTATGGACAACTTCTGCCTTATACCCAGGCCGACTGGTTAGACCGGTTCAAGAGCAATTATTCGAGCGATGCCATCGACGTGCTGTACAATCTGCTTCTGTCGAAAAACATCGTTAAAGATGAAAAGTTGTCGCTTCAAATTGCCGATACTATTTTTCTGTTTGATTCCCTGAACGAGGAAGCGCTTGGTATCAAATGTTCTATCTTGTATAATTCGGGTAAAAAGGGGCTGGCTAAGAGCACCTACGATTCTTTTGTCAAAGAATATAAAGCGATGTTGGGCGACGATTACAGGTATTCATTGCCGAAGGTGATGGAGGCGGTACAAACCTTAAAAATACGCAGTTAAACCCAAGAACATTTCTCTAAGAATTTGGCGGCGGCGGAGTCGCCACAGGCGCTTTTCTATTTTAAAGAAGTAAGGTGTATTTACCTGGCTGCGGAAACGTAGCCTTTTTTGTTTTTTACTTTTTAATATAGTTGGAAAATGAAAATCCATCGGTTTTTGGTTTTCCGCGTCCCGCGAAAACATAAATATGTTCATTTTTGATTTTTCGCGTCCAGCGAAAACGTAAATCTGTTAATTTATGTTTATCGCCAGCGCGCGCTTTTAAGAATAAGTTAATTTATGTTTATCGCTGATGTGCGCTCTTTAAAAAATGTTTTAAACACGTTTTCGCCGGGGTGCGCTTTTATAAAT
>JAIRSN010000248.1 GCA_031255425.1 Dysgonamonadaceae bacterium | reverse complement strand
CTCCGGAGCGACGTTATGAATTCAGTTGGAAAGTTATCGTCGCTCCGGAGCGACGTCGTGAATTCAGTTGAAAAGTTATCGTCGCTCCGGAGCGATGTCGTGAATTCAGTTGGAAAGTTATCTTCGCTCCGGAGCGACGTCGTGAATTCAGTTGGAAAGTTATCATCGCCCCGGGGCGACATCGCGAATTCAGTTGAAAAGTTGACCTCGCCGCAAGGAAATGTCGTGAATTCAGTTGGAAAATTATCGTCGCCCTGAAAAAATAATTTAAACATATTAAAAAAATGATTTCCGATACGGAGCAAAAGTGCTATTCTTTGTTGCTGCACGACTGTGATTGCCGTCCGGTGGAAGTTGAAAGAAATTTTTTTGGTGCTGCTTATCATCGTTACAGGGTATTTTTATTTCGTGGTGTTAATTCCGCACAAAAGTAAGCAGATTTTTTTAAAAAACAACGGCGCAACCGCTGTTTTTTGGTGGAAGCAGTGTCTCTATGCTGCGAAGTGGAGGGACGAGGTAAAAAAAACACGTGTTTCTATCCCAGAAACACGTGTACCCTAATTAAAAATTTGAAAATAAATACACTATTGAACAATAAACACCGTATTTTTCAGTGTCCGGGCGATCAACCCGACCGTAGCATCCGTATCGAACACCGCGTTCAGCCCCTGCTCTTCCTGCGCAGGGTCGCCGACATAATCGTCCCAGGGCTGCCAGTAGGTATGCGCAGGACGCGCCGAACCGCCCCACGCCCAGAAATTGCAACCGGACAGAAAACCTTGCGCTTCCGCCGAAGAAATCACCTGCCGGAAGATATATTCGTAGTATTGGTCGCGCGCCGTCGTCGGATCGTCCGGAGAATAAAGGTGGTGGTCGCGCGGGAACCCGAATTCCTCGATAACTAACGGTTTATTTAGCCGTGCAGCCACGTCGAGGTGCGTCTGTATGTAGGTGCCGGTCGCGGCGATGGCGGCGGCAACCGAACCGCGCACGTCGGCGGTGTCGATCCACGACCAGTTCTTCGGCCAGATATGAAGGGTGAGGTAATCGACATTCGGGTCGGCATGTATTTTCTCGTACAGCGACAGGTCGTTCTCGCAGCCCATCGCGCCCTCGTTGCCGATGGAAACCAGGTGGTTGCGGTCCAGCGAGCGGATCAGGTGCGCCGCCTCCGCGACCCATTCGGCAAACGGCGCCTTGGCGTCGCCGGAGAACGCACGCGGCTCGTTCCCCACCTGCCACGACAGGATTGCCGGATCGTCCGTGTAGCGCCGCCCCGTATAGCGGTTCGTGCGTCCCAAAACATGTTTTACATGATTGAAAAATAACTCTTTACACTCCCCGCACGTGGCATACTGCGCCACATGCCGCTGGAACGCCTCCCAATCCCGGACGCCCGCCTCGGGAACCTCGCCGCGACCCGCCCAGTGCAGGTATTGACCGTAGCCGCCGCTCCATTCCCAACTGTTGTTGAGATACAAAACGGCGTACATCCGGCGTTTGCCCAGCTCGCTCAGGAGATAATCCAAGCCGTCGAAAATCGTATCGTTGTACACTCCGGGTTCCGGTTGAAGCGTCGGGCGGATCTTCACCGCCTGCCCGGAAGGACCGTCGGCGCCCACCAGAATGCGCAAATTGTTGATGCCGAGAGACTGCATAAACGTCAATTCCTGCGCCAGACGCGCGCGGTCGCCGCCCTGCCCCACCGATCCGAGCAGGGGACCAAACCAGAAATTGGTCCCGATAAAAACGTATGGCTTGCCGTCTACGGTCATCCGCCCGTTTTCTATTTTTACAAACGCCTGTTCCGCCGCGGGCGCTTGCGTATCCCTGTTTTTGCAGGCAAAGAAAGCGGCGAGGAGGCAAATACTTATCAGTTGTTTTTTCATTGAAAATGTGATTTGAACGGTTTTCTTGTTGCCGGTTACTCTATCCCCAAGGCTTTTTGAAAGAAAATCCGGGATTCCCTGTAAAATTCTTCGCCTACACTGTGTCCGTATTCCGGAAAAGCCATCCACCGTTTCTCCGATTGCACCTGGTTGTAGGCGGCAAAATTGGTATGCGGCGGACAAACGTCGTCCTGCACGCCGATGCCCATCAGGAGCGGGCAGGTAATCCACGGCGCCAGGTTTTTTATATCAAAATAAGACAGGAGCGTGTAAATATCCTCCCGGCGCGCCTCGGGATGCTGCTGCAAATACTGCGTGAAATCGCTGCCCGGCCAGGGGGCGATGTTGAAATAGTCCGGGTAATCCGACAAAAACGGAATCGTGGGCGCCGCCGCCTTGACCCGCCGGTCTAACGCTGCCGCGACGAACGACAACGCGCCGCCCTGACTGCCTCCGCTAACGGCAATCCGCTCCGCATCAATCTCCGGACGGGAACAAACAAAGTCGATCGCCCGCACCACATCGCAAAAAGCGCCGCGGTAATAGTAATTCGCCTTGTCGTCCAAGCCGTAAGTGATCCACGTTCCAAAGCGGTTCGCCGGCTGGTTCAATCCCTGTCCGCGGATCGACAAAATAAAGTGCGCAAACCCGTCGTCCGTCTGCGACGGCAGGTAAGGCGCCGAGCCGTATCCCATATATTCCACAATCACCGGGTGTTTCCCCGCTTTTTTCGGTTGCGCGTAGTAGCCGCTGATCCGTTCGTTGCCGAAAGACCGCATATCCACCCGGTACATCCGGTAATTCGAGGCGGAATATCCGGGAAGCGGCGTCAACTTGTAGTGCGGCGCCACCTTTTTCAGTTGCGCCAGGCTGTTTTCCCAAAAATCCTTCAGGTCGGCTTGGTTATCCGGCGGAGAAACGATTTCTTCCGGCTCGTATCCTACCGTAAGCTGTTTCCCGCAAGCCGTTTCGCCGTTTTCCACAAAAGCAATCGAATAGCGGTAGAAGCCCGGCGCCGGTCGGTCCAGGGTAAATGTCCGCTCGATGCGTTGCTGCGGCTTTATCGACAGGGACAACGAGTCTCTCCGCACCGGCCGGCGGTCGTCGGTCGTGAGGTCGACAATCAGGCTTCCGGAAACCGGCCAGCGGTTCCCGTTTGCGAGGGCGACACGCAGTTCGATGGGACAGGGACGCATAAAAAGGTAGTCCGAATCGCTCACGGCGACCGTCAGCGAGAGTTTGTCGCGGGTCGTCGCCGAAGCAATGCGCAAATCGGTGTCGTCGAGAAAGCCGCCCACCGTCCAGCCGTCGTGAAACCGGATGGCGATCCGGTTTTCGCCCGGCAAATCGAACCGGTGCGCCGGAACCAAGTACCGCCGTTCCTCGCCGTGGTAGCCCATGTAGTTGTCCGGGAAGCCGCCCGTCTTGCCAACCGGTTCTCCATTTAAATAGATCACCTCGGCGGCGGCAAATTTCCCCAGGTGAATCACCGCTGCCTCTGCCGCGCGAATGGCTGCTTGCAGGCTGTCCGACAAAACAATGGTCTTGCGGTACCATCCGAAGCCGTTTTCCGTTGATTGCTGCTGTTCGCGGAGGGTTTGGTTGCCGGAAACCGGCGTCCACGCGGAATCGTCCAGGTCCCGCTGTTCCCAACGGGCATCGCCGCCCGTTCCGGCCCGGTATTTCCACTCTGCTGAAAAAGATTGGCTGACTGCGGTATCTATCCGCGCCGGTTGATCCGCACAGGCGGTGATCAAAGCGGCTAAAAAGATGAAATAAAAACTGTTTTTCATTCTGAATATATATTAGTGTTTTATATTGAAATTCGCAAACCCAGTCCGACTGCGGCAAATCCCGCTGCCAGGCTGAGCAGGACGTATAGAATCAAGCCTGTGTAGTTCCCCGCCTGGTACAGTTGCAGGTTTTCGGAGGAAAAGGCGGAGAAAGTGGTGAATCCGCCGCAGAATCCCGCCATCAGCAGCGCCCGCAGCTCGGCGCTCAGTCCTTTCGACGACAGTCCGGCGGCAAGCCCGATAAGAAAGCAGCCCAGCAGGTTTACCAGCAGGGTTGCATAAGGAAAGGACGAACCGGCTTTGGCTACCAGACAGGATACTCCGAACCGTAACATGCTGCCTATGCCGCCGCCTAATCCTACCAACAGGAATTGTTTTATCATATTAAACAGGATGACTTTTATTTTTTTTACAAAAATACAAATTATTCTATAAGAACCAGCGCCGGCGGCGGACACGCAGTGTCTTTTATTCTTTCAGGCTGCGCCTCCGGCTCACCTGATTGTTCTTTTTTTCCGTGATGCAAAAAAGAACAAACTGAGGTGCAGCCTGGCGCCGCAGCCAAGCAAATATACCGTACTCCTTTAAGATTATAAAAGAGGCTGCGCCTCAAAATATAAAAGACACTGCGTGTCTTGGAATTTTCTATACTTTCCGTTACATTTGCAGCCGTAATAAAACAAAAACAGATACAAATGAAAGCATACATTTTCCCCGGGCAAGGCGCCCAGTTTACCGGCATGGGATCGGACCTGTATACACAATCCGCTCCGGCGAAAGACCTGTTTGAAGCAGCTAACGAACTGTTAGGCTTCCGGATCACCGACCTGATGTTCGCCGGAACAGACGAAGACCTGCGGCAAACGAAAGTAACCCAGCCGGCCATCTTCCTCCACTCCGTCGTTTTGGCAAAGACCCTGGCGGAAGACTTCCTGCCGGACATGGTCGCCGGACATTCCCTGGGCGAATTTTCCGCATTGACGGCAGCCGGAACAATTTCCTTTGCCGACGGATTATTATTGGTATACAAACGGGCACTGGCGATGCAAAAAGCCTGCGAATTGCGTCCCGGCGCTATGGCAGCGATTCTCAATTTGCCGGAAGAGACGGTCGAAAAAGTCTGCGCCGGCATAGACGATGTCGTAGTTCCCGCCAATTACAACTGTCCGGGACAGATTGTGATTTCCGGAACGGCAGCCGCTGTCGACGCCGCCTGCGAACAACTGCTGGCGGCGGGAGCAAAACGCGCCTTGAAACTGAAAGTCGGCGGAGCGTTCCATTCCCCGCTGATGGAGCCGGCGCGGACCGAGTTGGCGGAAGCGATTGCCGCCACGCACTTCCAAACGCCCCGGTGTCCCGTGTACCAGAACGTCAGCACGCGGGGCGAAACCCAGCCGGACGTTATCAAAGCAAACCTGATTTCGCAACTGACGGCGCCCGTTAAGTGGACGCAATCCGTGCAAAACATGATTGCCGACGGCGCTACCGGGTTTACGGAATTGGGTCCGGGCAATGTCTTGTCGGGACTGGTGAAAAAAATCAACAGCGAAGTAACGACTCAAAGCAGGGTGTAACCCGCTTCCCAATACCGGTTGAGAGATGAAAAAGACGGATGAACTCATTCCCCTGATTGCCGCTTACAAAGCAGCCGAGCGGGGGCAGGTGGACCGGAAGAAGTTCACCTATTACGCCGTAACTTACCATTCCACAGCCATCGAGGGCAGCACCCTGACGGAAGGGCAGGTCTACAACCTGCTCGACCAGGATATGCCTGCCGGAAACAAATCTTTTTCAGAACAGCAGATGGTTATCGACCACCAGAAAGCGCTCGTTTACACTTTAAACCGCGCCGCTGAAAAACAGCCGTTGACCGAAGCCTTGATCCGGGAAATCGGCGGGATTGTCCTGCGGAACACGGGCGGCATTTACAACACGGCGGCAGGCACTTTCGACAGCACGCGCGGCGAATACCGGCTTGTCAACGTGCATGCCGGCGCGCGGACGTTTCCCGGCTACGACAAAGTACCTTCCCTGATGCACGCTTTGGTGGAAGAAACCAACGCGCGCCTGGCGGAAGCCCACACTTTTCAACAACAATGCGAGGCGGCTTTTTTTGCCCATTTCCGGTTGGTGAGCATCCATCCCTTTGTCGACGGCAACGGGCGCACCAGCCGTTTGCTGATGAATTACATCCTGTCGTACTTCGATTTGCCGGTGTTCTACGTATTCAAAAGCAGCCGGATCCGCTACATCCGGGTATTGGAAACCGCGCGCGAAACGAACCGGCTGTCGCTTTTCTATTCTTTTCTGTTTACCCAATACAAACGGTTTCTGAAAGCAGGAATCAAAGCCGTTTAACCGGCGGCGGAACGAACGGAACCACCGGGAAAACAGACACCTTTCGCGTATCTTTTGATTGTTTTAACCATCGTTTTATAATTTTTAGTACCGTAACCCTTATATTTGTGAAATATTTTTTAAAATTAATCTAACTCATAAAAAACAAGAACTAAATGGAACGTAGAGATTTCTTAAAAGCAACCGCTTTGATTGGTGCAAGCGCATTGTCCTTCAACAAACTGTCCGCAGCTATCCAGACCAACCAACTGATGGTGGAAACCGCTCCCGATATGGTGGCGGTGATGGGCGGTGAGCCGGTTCCGTTGCTTCAACGCGCGTTGAAAGAGCTGGGAGGCATTGAAAAGTATGTCAAAAAAGGGCAAACCGTGGCGATTAAACCGAATATCGGCTGGGATAAAAAGCCGGAGTTTGCCGCGAATACGAATCCGGAGCTGATCGGCGAGCTGGTCCGCCAGTGCTTTCAGGCGGGCGCGAAAAAGGTGACCGTCTTCGACCACACTTGCGACAACTGGCAGAAATGCTACCAGAATTCCGGAATCGAAAAGGCGGCGAAAGACGCCGGAGCCACCGTCCTGCCCGGAAACGACGAAGTCTACTACCGGAACGTGACGCTCCCCGAAGGCGTCCGGCTGAAAGCCACCAAGATTCATCAGGCGCTGCTGGAAGCCGATGTCTGGTTCAACGTTCCCGTGCTGAAAAACCACGGCGGCGCGAAAATGTCCATCGCCATGAAGAATTACATGGGTATCGTTTGGGACCGGGGCTATTTCCATTCCAACAATTTGCAACAATGCATAGCCGATGCCTGTACCTGGGGCAAAAAACCCGCCCTGAACATTATCGACGCCTACCGCTGCATGCGCAAATACGGGCCGCAGGGGCGTTCGGTGTCGGATACTTCGGTCTTGAAAACCCTTATCGTGTCGTCCAATATCGTCGCTGCCGATACGGCTGCCATCGGACTGTTCAACCAGGTGGAAAAGATGGATATTAAGGAAGTCGGACACATCGCGCTGGGCGAAAAACTGAAGTTGGGAACCCAAAAAATAGATCAGTTGTCCGTTAAACGGGTCCGGCTGTAAGCCCTTCCCCATTATTCACCTTCGTAAACGCATCTCCGGATGAAATCACATTCTTTTAAACGCATTCGCGTATTTTTTGCGCTGCTTTTTTTCCTTCCCTTGCTGTTGTTTTTCTGCGATTTTGCGGGAATCCTGCCGGAAGGATTCCGTTTCCTGACGGAATTTCAGTTGATCCCGGCTTTGCTGGCGGGACATTTTGCCGTGGTAGCGGGACTGGCGCTGCTGACGGTTGTATTCGGGCGTGTCTACTGTTCCGCAGTCTGCCCGCTGGGTGTTTTGCAAGACATTGTGTCCTTTTTTTCGCGCCGGGGAAAGCCGAAACAGAAGCGCCGCTACCGTTTCCGGAAGCCTTCCACCGCCGTTCGGTATACGCTGTTGGCGGTTTGCGTGCTTTTTCTGCTGTTGGGAATCACCACGCCGCTGCTGCTGTTGGATCCGTACAGCAACTTCGGGCGCATCGCGGTCAACCTGTTCCGCCCGGTGGTGATGGCAGGGAATAACCTGCTGAACGGGTTGGCGTTGCAATTTAACCTGTATCATTTCTACCACGTAACGATTTACACCGTTTCGGCGGCATCGCTGCTGTTTGCGCTGCTGGCATTGCTGGCGGTCGGCGGGATGTCGTTGCTGCGGGGACGGTTGTTTTGCAACACCGTTTGCCCGGTGGGGACGCTGCTGGGGGTTTTTTCCCGCCGTTCGCTGTTCCGGATCACGATCGACCGGACGCGGTGCAACCATTGCGGGTTGTGCGAGCGGGCGTGCAAGTCGGAGTGCATCAACAGCAAAGAACAGACGGTAGACACTTCGCGTTGCGTCGGGTGTTTCAACTGTTTAGACCGGTGCAGCAAGCAGAACGCCCTCGGCTACCGTTTTTACCGGCGGCAGGCGGCGGGGGAAGAGGCGGGGATGACCCGGCGGTCGTTCCTCGTCACGTCTACCGCGATGGCGGCGAGCGTTCCCCTGCTTCCCGCCTGGGCATCGGGACAGGCGCCGTCCGACGCCACCAAGCGGACGCCGGTTACGCCGCCGGGTTCCGTGAGCCTGGCGCATTTCAAGCAAAAATGCACCGCCTGTCACCTGTGCATCACGCATTGCCCGCAGCAAATCCTGAAACCCGCCGGGTTTAACTTCGGCTTGCAATATGCATTCAAGCCGCATCTGGTGTTTTACGAGATGGCGTTCTGCAATTACAGTTGCACGGTTTGTTCGGAAATCTGCCCGAACGGGGCGATCGTCCGTTTGACCGAAGAGGAGAAGAAGGTGACCCAGATCGGCGTCGCCCAGTTCGACAAAAGCAAGTGCATCGTCTATACGGACAACACCTCGTGCGGCGCTTGCTCCGAACATTGCCCGGTGCAGGCGGTGCAGATGGAGTCGTACAAAGACGGGTTGACATTGCCGCGGGTGTTTGAGGAACTGTGCATCGGTTGCGGCGGGTGCGAGTCGATTTGTCCGGTGCGGCCGGTCAAGGCGATCAATATCCTTGCCAACGAAGTGCATCGGATCGCGCAAAAACCGCCGCAGGAAGAAGCGGCGCCCGTGGATGCCGGCGAATTGGACTTCGGGTTCTGACAGCCGCGCAAACCGTCTGCCCGGCCTTATAATATCTGAGTTGATTTGATGTATTTATTCTTAAAATTTTAATTTAGTGCGCACGTGTTTCTGGGATAGAAACACGTGTTTTTTTGCTCCGGCGGGCACACAGTGTCTTTTATAATTTGACACGCAGTGTCTTTTATATTTTAAAGGAGTACGGTGTATCTGCTTAACTGCGGCACATGGAACTGCCTCCCAAAAACACGAAAGCGGCTACACCGCCTAAAAACTTATTTAGGACTGTTTATCATCTTCTCCTGATTTTAATTCATAGAATGTTATTTTATAATGCGTTTGCCCTGGTAGCGCAGTTCATAATTAAATATATTTTGTATCTTTGCCCTTGAAATTATAATATTTACCACGATGAAAAAAGGAGATAAGGCAATGGTTTCGCCGAAGCTGACAGGAGAACAAGACTGGATAACAGGCGTGATTATCGACGTAGAAAAAAACCCGTTCAAAGGCATCGTTATTGCTATCAAAGACCAGCTTGGACGCATCTTCTTTGGAGAAGAAAAATATTTTGCGCCCGTATAGCGCTATTTATTAAAACGTAACGCTATATTGCCTCATTATCACCTTGATTTCATAATTCCTAATTCAAACAAGCATGAACACAAAAAAACTCCTTTTGTTTCTATTTGCGGTGGCGCTGGGGGCGGTGCAGGCCGCGGCACAGACGGCAAAGCCTCTCTCATTCGACAGCAACAGAGCGGCAACTATTACCACAAACGACACCCATTACTATATCCCCACAGATTGGCTTACTTCCCTCCCCGTAAGCGGCCTTGGACATGCTTGCACCCTTACGGAAGTACAGGAAATCCGCACGGCGCATGCCCTGGTAGGGCTGGATCCAAAAATCTTTATTTGGAGAGTAACGTCTCCAATAGG
>JAIRSN010000234.1 GCA_031255425.1 Dysgonamonadaceae bacterium | reverse complement strand
TGGGTATGTCCCCCAAGGCTTTGGGTATGTCCCCCAAGGCTTTGGGTATGTCCCCCAAGAGCGCGGGTATGTCCCCCAGGGCTTGGGGTATGTCCCCCAGGGCTTTGGGTATGTCCCCCGAAGCTTGGGGTATGTCCCCCAAGAGCGCGGGGACGTCCCACAAGAGCGCAGGGACATACCCCGGTGGCATCGCTTACTTAATCTTGCCGGGCGAGAAAAATCCCGGCATTTATTTTTTTCTTTCAAAGAATCTTACTACTTCTGCGAGGTTTTATACGAAAAAACCTGTTTTTTTATATAAAACCGAAAAGTTTTTTTTGAAATTAATGATTAGTTAAGAAAGCGTTAGCTTTTATTCTTGTACTGGAAACTTAGACAATTTCTGTATAATCAAGAATAAGTAAGTGAAACGCTCGCGTAGAAAGCGTGGGCATAACTTATTTGATTATACGGGTAGTCTAAGACCTCTAGTACAGATAAAGTTGAAAGTCCCGCGCTTCTCATTTTTAAATAGCTTCTCTTTCGGGACTCAGGAAGCCCAAATTCAGCATACAAAGCCGTACAGTTTGCGGTAGAAGACCCCGCCGGATTATTGGCTTCATACACAACCAACAATGCTGCCGGTAGATCGTACGGGTATTCGGTTCGTTGTGTGTCGGAAAGCTCAATGAATTGAACCCGGCAGGGTCCAGTAAAAAAAACGGGAACGTTAGCGGCTTGCTTTCATCGCTTTGATAATCGCGGCGGAAAAACCGTGGGTTTCCAGTTCGTTCAGTCCCTTGATGGTGATACCTCCCGGAGTAGTTACTTTGTCGATTTCTGCTTCGGGATTTTCTTGTGTTTCGTCCAGCAGGGAGGCTGCGCCCAACATGGTTTTCACAACTAAGGTTTGTGCTTCTTTCGGATAAAATCCCATTTCGACTCCCGCTAACACCGCCGCCCGGACGTAGCGGAACAGATAGGCAATCCCGCAGGAAGCGAGGGCGGTCCCTGCGTTTAGTTTGCTTTCGTCGAGCAGGGTAGCGTATCCCAACTCGCCAAAGATTTTGAGGATCAGTTGCTTTTGTTCGGGAGAGGCATTCTCCGTAGCAACGAGGTTGACGCTCTGCCGGATGGAAATTGCCGTGTTGGGAATCACCCGGAACAGGGCGGGCAAGGCGGCTTCGCTGTCCGGTTTATGCAGCATTTCGCCCAGGTCCCGGATGCTTACGCCCGCGGCGATGGATACGACGATTTGTTTGGAATAATCCAACCCGGACCGGATATTCGCAATCGTTTCCTTCACCAGCCACGGCTTGACGGCGAGGATGATAAGATCGGCATTTTCCACACTGTCGTACTTGTTCAACGCCGTCCGGATAACGGGATTGAAATCCCGCAACGCCTTCAACGGCGCTTCCGAAATATCCACTACCGTAATGTCTCCCGGCCTGAAAACACTCCCCTGAACTAACCCGCGGGCAATGGCGCTTCCCATATTTCCGCCTCCAATAATCGTTACTACCATAAGAAATTAAGACTATAATTCATTTATTTTTTTTATCAATTCATCCGCTATCTCTTTGCTTGCGCAGAGCGGCGGTAAGAGACGGAAAACGTGTGTTCCCGTGGCTCCCGTAAACACCTTCTTCTCGAAAAGCAGCCGGTCTCTCAGCGGTTTGATGGGTTTTTCGTATTCCAGCCCGATCATCAATCCTTTTCCCCGTACCTCTTTGATGCCGGGTACTTTCTTCAGTCCGGACATCAGGTATTCGCCGGTTTCCGCTGCATTTTCGATCAACTTTTCTTCTTCAATCACCTCCAGAACGGCGAGAGATGCCGCACATGCCAAATGATTTCCGCCGAATGTGGTCCCCAGCCTTCCTTCTACGGCTTCGAATTTGGGGGAAATCAACACGCCCGAAACCGGAAACCCGTTGCCCATTCCCTTGGCAATCGTGATAATGTCCGGGCGGATGCCGGCATACTGGTGCGCAAAAAACTTCCCCGATCGCCCGTAACCCGACTGGATTTCATCCAGGATCAACACCGTATCCGTTTCTTCGCACACCCGGCTCAATTCCTGCAAGAAATCCGGATCGGGAACAATAATTCCGCCTATGCCCTGGATCCCTTCAACAATGACGGACGAAACGTCTTCCCGGCTCAGGACTTCCCGAACGGCGGGAACGTCGTTCAAAGGTAAGAAAATAACTTCTAAATTTTCATTAACCGGCGCCCAATATTTCGGAATATCGGTCGCCCGGACCGTGGCAGACATCCTTCCGTGGAAGGCGTGCCGGAAGGCGACGATTTTCTTCCTCCGGTTGTAAAACGAGGCTAATTTCAGGGCGTTCTCGTTTGCTTCGGCGCCCGAATTGACCATAAACAGGGAATATCCGGGGTAACCGGACAGCTTTCCCAGCTTCTCCGCATATTCTTCCTGCAAGGCTATTTGCACGGAGTTGGAATAAAAGCCAATCTTGTTCAACTGGTTTGTAATTGCCTCAACGTAATGCGGATGCGAATGCCCGATGGAAATAACGGCGTGTCCGCCGTAGAAATCCAGGTATTCAGTTCCGTCTTTGTCATACAGTCTGCATCCCTGCGCCCGGACCGGCTCAATCCGCCAACGGGCATATACATTAAATAAGTTCATGTAAATGGAGTTTAAATGGTAAGTGATGAATCATCAGAATCCTGCCGGTTTTAAGTTCAATCCCGCTTTTTCGTCCAAACCAAACATCAGGTTGAAGTTCTGGACTGCCTGGCCGGAAGCTCCTTTCAACAGGTTGTCGATAACCGAAACAATCAGCAGTTTGTTGCCGTGTTTTTCCAGGTGCAAAAGGCATTTGTTTGTCTGGATGACCTGTTTCAAATCTACCTGCCTGTCCGTGACGTGGGTAAAGGCGGCGTCCTGATAGTAATCCGAATAAAGCGCCTGTATTTCGTCCGGAGATTTTTCACATTCGGTATAAAGCGTGGCGAAAATGCCCCTGGAGAAGTTTCCCCTTACCGGAATAAAGTTGATTTCTCTCCCGAAATCCGGTTGAAGCCGGCTCAGCGACTCGCGAATCTCTTGCAGGTGCTGGTGTTCGAAAGCCTTGTAGACGGAAAGGTTGTTGTCGCGCCACGAGAAATGCGTCGTGATGCCCGGCTTCACGCCGGCTCCGGTTGCACCGGTAATGGCATTTACATGGATTTCGTTTTTCAGCCGGCGGTTGGCCGCCAAGGGCAACAACGCCAACTGGATCGCCGTTGCAAAACAGCCCGGATTGGCAAGGTATTGCGCCTTCCGGATGTCCGCCCGGTTTAATTCCGGCAGCCCGTAGACAAATCCTTCCGCACCCGCCCGGTGACGGTAATCCATCGAGAGGTCGATCACTTTGAGCGACTCCGGCAACCGGTGGGTTTCCATAAACTTCCGGCTGTCGCCATGCGCGGAACAGAGAAACAGCACATCCGGGACATGCAAATCATACGAACCGGTAAACGACAGGTCTGTTTCCCCGACCAACCCGCCGTGAACGTCCGTGATCCGGTTTCCGGCGTTGCTGCTGCTGTGTACAAATTCGATTGCGACGTCCGGATGATGTACCAGCAAACGGATCAATTCCCCGGCAGTGTAACCGGCGCCGCCGATGATGCCTGCTTTAATTTTCATTCCGGTTGTTTTTCTTCTGTACGGTGTGATAAATTCCCGCCGGGACAGCCAGGATTTTGGTAAACCCTTTTACATCGTCCGGCGTCCAGGCCTTGTTGATTTCCCCATAGTCGCCGAAATCGGTTTTCATCAGGTCGAAGTCGCTCTCCACTCCCACCAGCGTGTAACGGTAGGGATGCAGTTTGACGATCACCGTTCCGGTCACATTCCGCTGCGAGTTGCGGAGAAACGCCTCGATGTCGCGCATGACCGGATCCAGGTACTGCGCTTCGTGCAGAAACATTCCGTACCAGTTGCTTACCTGTTCTTTCCAGTATTGTTGCCACTTGGTGAGGGTATGTTTTTCCAGCATTTTGTGGGCATTGATGATGACCATCGGCGCCGCCGCTTCGAATCCGACACGGCCTTTGATGCCGACAATCGTGTCGCCGACGTGCATGTCGCGTCCGATGGCATAGCGGGAAGCAATCTTTTCAACTTCCTGAATCGCCCGGACCTTGTCTGCGTAAGCCACGCCGTTGACCGCCGCTATTTCGCCTTCCGAGAAAGAAAGGGTCAGCGTTTCTTCGCCTTTTTCCTGAAGTTGCGAGGGATAGGCTTCTTCCGGCAGGGTTTGTTCCGGTTGCAGGGTTTCTTTCCCGCCGATGCTTGTTCCCCAAAGCCCTTTGTTGATCGAATATTCCATCTTGGCGAAATCGGCTTCGAAGCCGTGTTTTTTCAGGTAATCGATTTCCTGTCCGCGGGTAAGGGTCAGGTCGCGGGTGGGCGTCAGGATGCCGATTTCGGGCGCCAGGACTTCGAAGGTCAAATCGAAACGCACCTGGTCGTTGCCGGCGCCGGTGCTTCCGTGCGCCACATAGTCTGCGCCGATCGCCTTCGCATACCGGATGATGGCGATTGCCTGGAAGATACGTTCCGAACTGACCGATATGGGATACGTCCCGTTGCGGAGGATATTCCCGTAAATCATGTACCGGATGCTTTTCTCGTAATATTCCTGCGTAATGTCCAGCGTCACATGCCCGGCGGCTCCCAACCGGCAGGCGCGTTCCTCCGTTTGCTTCAGTTCTTCTTCGGAAAAGCCGCCCGTATTCGCCAGCGCGGTGTATACTTCATAGCCCAATTCCTGCGATAAATACATGGCACAAAAGGAGGTATCCAGCCCTCCGCTGTATGCTAAAACTACTTTTTGCTTGTTCATTATTTTCAATTTTTAGGTGATTTTTCTTTTTCCGGTTCATATAACATGGCGGTGCAAATGCAATATCTCCGTTCGGTGCGTTGCAATATATCGTAATTGACGCATCCCTGGCAGCCTCTCCAAAAGGCTTCGTCGTTTGTCAGCTCGGCAAAGGTGACCGGGACGTATCCCAGCCCGGTGTTGATTTTCATCACCGCTGCGCCGGAAGTGAGTCCGAACAACTTGGAATGGGGGTACTTCTCCCGCGACAGTTCAAACGATTTCCGCTTGATTGCTTTCGCTAATCCCCTGCCCCGGAACTCGTCCGCTACAATCAGTCCCGAATTTGCCACGTACTGTTTGTTGCCCCAGCTTTCGATGTAGCAAAACCCGGCAAACGTATCGCCTGCCAGCGCGATGATTGCTTTCCCTTCTTTCATTTTCTGTTCGATGTATTCGGGGGTCCGTTTGGCGATTCCGGTTCCGCGGATTTTGGCGGCTTTTTCGATGGTGTTCAGTATTGTGGGGATGTATCGGATATGACTTTCGTTGGCAATAAGTACACAAATATCGTTGTTCATCTTATTTTATGTTCAGTTCTTTTAATGTCTTGATAACTTGTATTCTGCTGTATCCTTCTTTCGGGATTAACAAAATCGTGTCGTCGCCGGCAATTGTGCCCAATATAGCGCCGGACGATCGTTTATCGATGTCGGATGCGATGCCCATCGCGTAACCCGGGCGTGTGCGTATCACGACCAGGTTGCCGGAAAAATCGAGGGACAGGAACCCGAGGTCGGACAGTTCGCTCATTTCTTTTTTTATATCCGGATGTTTGGACTGGTATCCATATTCACCCGGGATTGTATAAATATAACTTCCTCCGGCATCCGGGCATTTGATGATTTTCAATTGTTTGATGTCGCGCGACAGGGTTGCCTGTGTGATTTCAAAGCCGTGGTTACTTAATAATACCAATAACTCTTCCTGGTTGTTGATGGAGTTGTTCCGTACCAGTTCCGTGATTTTTAATAATCGTTCTTCTTTTGTTTTCATGTATAAATATCCTTTGAGCTTGCAAAATTATACATTTATTTCATCACTTGTATATTTATTCCCATAATTTTTTGGGGACACGCAGCCGCTTTTATAATTTTAAAGAGGTGCGGTGTATCCGCTTTTATGAAAAAGATCTCCAACACGAAAGCGGAGCTTCCGCTTTTATGAAAAAGACCTCCAACACGAAAGCGGAGCTTCCGCTTTTGCAAAAAAGACCTCCAACACGAAAGCGGAGCTTCCGCTTTTGGCGGCGCAGCCGCTTTTATATTTTTGGGTTTTTCCGAAAGTGCAAATGTTAACTCCGGCACGTTTTCGGATGCTTCCGCTTTTACTGTTTCATTACACCTTATATATATAGGTATAGGATGATGATAACCCGCAGCCAAACCGATATGCCGTGCCTCCCAAAAATATAAAAGCGCCTGCGGCGCCGGCGCTCGTCAAAAAATAAAAGAATATGAATTATTTAATTTATCTTTGCACTTCGAATAATAAATAATTCTTAATCCACATACATGTACAGAACAAAAACTTGCGGAGCGCTCCGCCTTACCGATTTAAATCAAGCAGTGACATTAGCCGGATGGGTACAAAAAGCCCGGAAATTCGGCGGAATGATTTTCGTAGACCTTCGCGACCGCTACGGCATCACCCAGGTTGTTTTCAATCAGGATGTCAATTCCGGGTTGTGCGACCAGGCCGCAAAGTTGGGACGCGAATGGGTCGTTCAAGTGAAAGGAACAGTTGCCGAACGGTCCAACAAAAACCCGAATCTCCCTACCGGCGAGATCGAAATTATCGCAACAGAGTTGACGACGCTCAATCCCTCCGATACGCCCCCGTTTACCATAGAAGAAGACACCGACGGCGGCGACGACCTGCGAATGAAATACCGTTACCTGGATTTACGGAGAACTTCCGTTCGGTCCAACCTGGAATTGCGGCACCGGATGGCATTTGCCGTGCGCAGCTACCTGAACGAACGAAACTTTATGGAAGTGGAAACCCCCGTACTGGTCGGCTCAACCCCCGAAGGCGCCCGCGATTTTATTGTGCCCTCGCGAATGAATCCGGGAGAGTTTTATGCCTTGCCGCAATCGCCCCAACTGTTCAAGCAATTATTGATGGTGTCGGGATTCGACCGTTACTTCCAGATTGTAAAATGCTACCGCGACGAAGACCTGCGAGCCGACCGTCAACCGGAATTTACCCAAATCGACTGCGAGATGTCGTTTGTGGAACAGGAAGATATACTGAATATCTTTGAAGGATTGACCCAATACCTGTTCAAGGCAATCAAGGGAATAGATATTCCCACTTTCCCGCGCCTGCCGTATGCCGACGCGATGCGCCTGTATGGTTCGGACAAGCCGGATACCCGGTTTGGGATGCAATTCATCGAAATCAAAGACCTGACAACAGGCAAAGGCTTTGGCGTCTTCGACAGCGCCGGATATGTGGGGATGATTTGCGCGGAAGGCTGCGCCTCGTACACCCGCAAACAGTTGGACGAACTGACCGACTATGTAAAACGTCCGCAAATCGGCGCCAAAGGATTGGTCTACGTACGTTACGATGCCGACGGAACGCTGAAATCGTCTGTCGACAAGTTCTATTCCCCCCAAGACCTGCAAGGGTGGATCGACCGGGCAAAAGCCCAACCGGGCGACTTGCTGCTGATCCTGTGCGGAGAAGTCGAAAAGACCCAAAAACAGTTGTCGGAACTCCGCCTGGAAATGGGCGCCCGCCTGGGACTGCGAAACAAAAACCAGTTCAATTGCCTTTGGGTAACCGACTTCCCCTTATTGGAATACGACGAAGAGTTGAAGCGTTATTTTGCCAAACATCATCCCTTTACCAGCCCCAAACCGGAAGATATTCCCCTGTTGGAATCCCGTCCGGGCGACGTGCGAGCCAACGCTTACGACATGGTTATCAACGGCGTGGAAGTCGGCGGCGGCTCGATCCGTATTTACAACAGTGAATTGCAGCAAAAGATGTTTTCCGTCCTCGGATTTTCGGAAGAACAGGCACAGGCACAGTTCGGATTCCTGATGAACGCTTTCAAATACGGGGCGCCCCCCCACGGCGGGATTGCCTTCGGATTAGACCGCCTCGTGTCCCTATTCGCCGGATTGGACTCCATTCGCGATTGCATCGCCTTCCCCAAAAACAATTCGGGACGGGACGTTATGTTTGACGCTCCCTCTACCGTATCCCAGGAACAATTGGACGAGTTGCATCTGAAAATAACACTTCCCTTATGATACGCTGGGGGATTATTGGTTGCGGCGACGTCTGCGAAGTCAAAAGCGGTCCGGCTTTTTACAAGTGCAAAAACGCGGCATTGGTAGCCGTGATGCGGCGCGACGCGGAAAAAGCCAGGGAATACGCCGTCCGGCACAATGTTCCGAAATACTACTCAAACGCCGATGACCTGATCCGCGACCCGGAAGTGGATGCCGTCTATATCGCGACGCCTCCCGAAAGCCATGCCGGATTGACCATCCGCGCCCTGAAAGCCGGCAAGCCGGTGTATGTCGAAAAGCCGATGGCGATGACCTACCATGAATGTTTGAGCATGATAGAAACCGCCAAAACATGCAGGCAAAAGTTGTTTGTCGCATACTACCGCCGTTCGCTGGACTATTTTCTAAAAATAAAAGAAATGATAGACAGCGGTCTTACCGGCAAGATACACGTTGTGAAAGGTGAATTTTTCCGTCCGCCCCTGGCAACCGACACCGACGTTTCCATTCATACCTGGCGGATAAAAAAAGCCCTGTCCGGTGGCGGTTACTTCTACGATATGGCGACGCATACCCTCGACATCCTGATGTTTCTGGCAGGGAAAATAATAAAAGCCAACGGCATCACCGGAAACGTGGGAGGCTTGTACGAAGTGGAAGACACGGTCGGCGCTTCTTTCCTGTTTGAATCGGGAGCCATTGGTTCGGCGGTTTGGTCGTATGTTTCCTCCGGTGTGCCGGAAAGAGACCGGATCGAAATCATCGGAGAAAAAGGTTCGATTGCATTTTCCACCTTTTCCTTTTCAGACATCGAACTGCGAAGGGGGAACAGGGTGGAAACGTTCAATTTTCCTAAACCTCAACATATTCAAATGGATATGATACAAACAATCGTAAACGAACTGGAGGGAGAGGGCGCTTGCCCTTCGACGGGAGAAACCGGGGCGCTGACCAACTGGGTGGTGGAACAGATCTGTTCGAAGTAAAATTTCCGGAAGTGTGTGATTTAATTTTGTGAACGGGCTTTGCTTATACGCTTAGCCCGTTCACGGTTGAATAGTATAAACTTAGAGGTTAAATGTCTCTGCTACGGCTTTGTTAACAACTTTTCCATGTACGATATTCAAACCTTCCTTCAGGTCGGCGTGTTTTTCGCACGCTTTTTCCCAGCCCAGGTTCGCCAGAAGCGACGCATAAGGCAGCGTGGCATTCGTCAAGGCAACCGTCGAAGTCATCGGTACGGCTCCCGGAATGTTGGCTACGCAATAATGGATCACGCCGTCTACTTCGTAAACCGGATCGGCATGGGTGGTCGGGCAAGAGGTTTCGAAGCAACCGCCCTGGTCAATCGCTACATCCACCAGGACCGTCCCCCTGGAAATATGTTGAAGCATTTCGCGATTGATCAGGTGAGGCGCTTTTGCCCCCGGAATCAATACGGCTCCGATAATCAAGTCCGCACTGGGAAGGAATTGTTCGATATTGTAACGGCTCGACATCAATGTCTGCACATTGGCGGGCATCGTTTCGCTTAAATAACGCAGGCGGGGAAGCGATATATCCATAATCGCTACCTGGGCACCCAGTCCGGCAGCCATCAACGCGGCATGCATCCCGACGACGCCTCCGCCTAAGACCAATACATTGGCAGGTTTCACGCCCGGTACGCCGCCCAATAAAATACCTTTTCCTCCTTGCGGTTTTTCCAGGTATTTAGCGCCTTCCTGAACGGACATCCGCCCGGCAACTTCCGACATCGGAATCAGCAACGGCAGGGTACGGTCCGGTTTTTCGACCGTTTCGTAAGCTAAACAGATGGCATTGCTTTCGATCATCGCCCGGGTAAGCGTTTCGTCGGCAGCAAAGTGAAAATAGGTGAACAACAACTGATTGGGACGAATCAACTTGTATTCGCAGGCAATCGGTTCTTTCACTTTCATAATCATTTCCGCCCCGGCAAAAACGTCTTCTGCTGTGGGGAGTATTTTCGCGCCGACTTTGACATAGCTGTCGTCGCTGAAACCGCTGTTGGCTCCGGCATGGGTTTGGATATACACTTCGTGGCCTTGTTGAATCAGCGCATAAGCGCCTCCCGGAGTCAATGAAACGCGGTTCTCATTGTTTTTAATTTCTTTTGGAATACCAATTTTCATGATACATTATGAATTTAATAAATTATTTCAGGGACAAAAGTATAATATCTTTTCGGATTGTGAAAAAATTCAGGTGACAATTTGATTAATTTTCTTAAAAATAACGCTTGTTCTTCCGGGGAACAGCGCCCGAAAGCGCTTGTTGCCCCGGAATAACTTGACAGAAAGTCGGATCAAAGACAAACGAGCCGGATTGTTTTCATGATTCGTTCAGATTCCGAATGTTTTCTTGATTTTATCTACGTAATCCAACTTTTCCCAGGTGAATAACTCGACCGTCACTTCTTTGAACGGCTCATTATCGTAGCGGGAGGAAAAGGTTTTTGTTACCGTTTCCGGTTGGCGTCCCATGTGACCGTAGGCGGCTGTTTCCTGGTAAATCGGATGACGCAGTTTCAGCCGGGTTTCGATGGCTTTGGGTCGCATGTCGAAGATTGCCGCCACTTTTTCCGCTATCTGTCCGTCGTTCAGGTTGATTTTGCTCTTTCCGTACGTATTGATAAAGATGTTCATGGGTTCGGCAACCCCGATGGCGTAGGCAACTTGCACCAATATCTCATCGGAAATACCGGCTGCTACCAGGTTTTTCGCGATGTGACGGGCGGCATAGGCTGCCGAACGATCGACTTTGGAAGGGTCTTTGCCCGAAAATGCGCCGCCTCCGTGCGCTCCTTTGCCGCCGTAAGTGTCTACGATGATTTTCCGTCCGGTCAACCCGGTGTCTCCGTGCGGGCCGCCGATAACGAATTTCCCGGTCGGGTTGACGTGGTATTTTATCTCGTTGTCAAACAGGACCTGTATCGATTCGGGGTATTTCGCTTTTACGCGCGGCACCAGAATCGTCCGGACGTCTTCCGCTATTTTTGCCTGCATCGCTTCGTCTGCTCCGGGGATAAACTCGTCGTGCTGGGTTGAAACGACGATGGTGTCTATCTTTTCGGGGATTCCGCTGTCGTTGTAACGGATGGTCACCTGCGATTTGGCATCGGGGCGAAGGTAGGGCATCAACGCGATTTCGTGTTTGCGGATATGCGCCAGTTCAATCAGCAGTTGGTGGGATAAATCCAGGGCGAGCGGCATGTAGTTCGCGGTTTCTTTCGTTGCGTAGCCGAACATCATCCCCTGGTCGCCGGCGCCCTGGTTGAGCGGGTCTTTCCGTTCCACGCCGCGGTTGATGTCGCCCGACTGTTCGTGGATGGCGCTAAGGATACCGCAGGACTTTGCCTCGAACTGGTATTCGCTTTTCGTGTAACCGATTCGCTCTATCACCCGCCGGGCTACTTCGGGAATGTCGATGTACGATTTGGATTTGACTTCTCCGGCCAACACTACCTGACCGGTGGTTACTAATGTTTCGCATGCAACTTTGGATTCCGGATCGTAGGCAAGAAACTGGTCCAGCAGCGCGTCGGAAATCTGATCGGCTACTTTGTCGGGATGCCCTTCCGATACGGATTCGGAGGTAAATAAATAACTCATTTCTAATTAATTTTTAAAGATTTTACTGTTATTATGGATGGTAATGTGGCGGGAGATTTGAAATGGGGTAACCGGAATTTTTTAGCATTTTTTTTCTGTGGTTGCAAGCATTACAAATCTGTCCACTCTCTAATACCGCGACAAAGGTAATAAAAATTTTTTTTTATTAAAAGGATATGATTCGATTGCCTTCAGACGGCTGCGCCGCCAAGCTACGGCTGCGCCTTCGGCTTGCCTGATTGTTCTTTTTTGCCTTGATGCAAAAAAGAACCAAAAAAAATCAAGGCTTGGCTTCTTGGCGGACCGCTTCGATTTGCCGGCTAAATGGATTACAACTCGCTTCGCTCAAACAGTAATCCATTTTTAACGCCGGCTGCATCGAGCGGTTATTCCCGCCTCGAAGCCTATGCCGGGGGGGGGCGGAGGTGCAGTCCGGAGGGTAGCCTCTTTTATCTATATATATATGGTGTGATGAAAGGGCAACGCAGGATGCCGTTTCCTATGCTTCGCAAATAGTCCCTATGTTTGTATTTTGAATTGGCAGGAGTGCTAAAAAAGCATAAGCCAGGAGTATTATTATATTTGAA
>JAIRSN010000225.1 GCA_031255425.1 Dysgonamonadaceae bacterium | reverse complement strand
ATAAAGAATTGTAAAAAATAGATGTAATTCCCAAAAAAATAATTTATCTTTGATGCCTGTATTAATAAAAATAGTTCACAAATGAAAAAGTTAATTTTATTGTTGCTGCCGCTCAGCCTGCTGCTTGCGTGCAGTGGAGAGCGGAAAACAATCTCTAAAAAGGATGCCAACGGCTATGCCTACGAAGAAGTTACCAACGATCCTTTCAAGGCGCGGATTTATACCTTGGCGAACGGATTGAAAGTCTACCTGTCGAAGAATCCCGACGAACCGCGTATCCAGACCGTGATCGCTGTCAGGGCGGGTTCGAAGGACGAACCGCGCGACAATACCGGACTGGCGCATTACCTCGAACACATGATGTTTAAAGGAAGCAGCCACTTCGGAACGTCCGACTGGGACAAGGAACATGTCCTGCTGGACAGCATCCACGCGCTGTTTGAAAGCCACAAAGCGGCCGAAACCGACGCTGCCAAAAAAGCCATTTACGCGCAAATCGACGCTGTTTCTTACGAAGCCTCGAAATACGCCATCCCGAACGAATACGACAAGATGGTCAGCGCGCTGGGCGCCTCCGGAACCAACGCTTTTACCAGCTACGACCAGACTTGCTACGTGAATGATATTCCCGCGAACGAAATAGAACGGTTCCTGAAATTGGAATACGACCGCTTCACCAACCTCCAGTTGCGGCTTTTCCACACCGAGCTGGAAACGGTTTACGAAGAATTTAATATGTACCAGGACCGCGGAACCTCGATGATCTGGGCGAAAGCGTTTGAGGGACTGTTCAAAAACCATCCCTACAAAACCAACGTCATCGGGTTGCCGGAACACCTGAAGAATCCCTCGATGAACAGCGTGATGAAGTTCCAGAAGGAATACTACGTTCCCAACAACATGGCTGTCTGCATGACCGGCGACCTGGATTTTGAAAAAACCGTGCAAATCGTCGACCGGTATTTCGGGCAGATGCCGTCCAATCCCGACTTGAAACATCCGGAGCCGGCAGAAGAATCGCCCATCACCGCGCCGGTTTATTGCGACTTCGCCACACCCGACCAGGAACAGATTGCGGTGGTTTACCGCGCCGGCGGCGCCCGATCGGAAGACGTGGCGATGTTGGACCTGATCGGCTCTGTCCTTTCCAACGGAAAAGCCGGTTTGATTGACCTGGACCTGATCCAGAAACAAAAAGTACTGAGCTTGTATGCCGGTTTCGAAGTGATGAAAGACTACGGCGTGTTTGCTTTCCTGGGACGGCCGCGCGACGGGCAATCGCTGGAGGAAGTCGGCGGGCTGATTCAGGAAGAAATCCGGAAATTGAAAGCCGGCGACTTCGAAGAAGAGCTGCTGGAAGCCATCATCAACAACAAAAAGCTGGAAATTGTCGAAACAACCGACAGCCGGTATGCCGTTTACAACTTTGTGGATGCGTTTATCTGGGAAGCGGATTGGATCGACTACGTTTCGCATACGGATAAAATGGCGAAGATAACCAAAGCGGAAGTGGTGGCATTTGCCAACGATTTTTTCCAAGACAATTACGTAACCGTTTACAAGAGAACCGGTGAGAATAAGGACAAAACCGTTGTGGAGAAACCGAAAATCACGCCGGTCAACCTCAACCGGGACAGCGAATCGCCCTTTGCCGCCGAACTGATGGCGATGGAGACGGAACCGATCCAGCCTGTTTTCCTCGATTTCAACGAAGTGATCAAAAAGAAAAAGATAAAGGACGGAATCGACTTCTACTATACGCCGAACACCACCAACAATATTTATTCGCTGAACCAATACTGTAACATCAGCGATGTGACGGACAAAAAGTTGGCGCTGGCATTCCAGTACCTGCCGTACCTGGGGACGTCGAAATACACGCCGGAAGAACTGAAGACGGAAATGTACCGCCTGGCGATGCGTTTCAGTATGCATTCTTCGTCGGACCGTTCCTATGTAACGGTGTACGGGCTGAACGAAACGATGAGCGAGTCGTTGGCGCTGATACAGGAGATGTTAAACGATGCGGTCGTCAACCGGGAAGCCTACGACAACCTGGTGAACGATCTGCTGAAAAACCGCGCCAACCAGAAGTTGAACAAAACGGTTATCCTGAACAGGGGCTTGTTCAACTACCTGAAATACGGTCCCAAATCGGCATTCACCGATATTATTTCCGAGAAGGAACTGCGCGCCATCGACCCGCAGGAACTGGTCGACATTCTCAAGCAGTTTTCTTCTTACGAACACGGGTTCTTTTATTACGGACCGGATTCGGAAGCCGGCGTGTTCGATTTGCTGAAAGGCATCCAAACGCCCGACCGCCTGAATCCTGTTCCCGAAAAGGTGATTTATCCCGAACTGCCGATGGACAAGCCTGTCGTCTACTTTGCCGACTACGACATGGTGCAGGCGGAACTTCTGTTTGTCGCCAAAGACGAGGTGTTCAACCCGGCGAACATGCCTTACATCGAAATGTTTAACGCTTACTACGGCGGGGGGATGAATTCCATTATCTTTCAGGAGATACGCGAGGCGCGCGCGCTGGCGTATTCCGCCTACGCTTATGTCAGCACCGCCCGCCGGCAGGGAGAATCGAATTACATCGCGGCCTACGCCGGCACTCAGGCGGACAAGATGGTCAATGCGATGGACGCTTTCCGGGGCTTGATGAAAGACATGCCCAGCTCGGAAAAGGCCTTCGAAATCAGCAAGGAGACGGTCCTGAACACCATGCGCTCCGAACGGATCACGAAATCGGACATCTTCTGGACTTACCTGCGGCTTCAGGATATGGGAATCGACTACGATTACCGGAAGCCGGTCTACGAAACCGTGCAAACGTTGACGTTGGCGGATGTGCAAGACTATTTCGACCGTCACATCAAACCGGCGAAATACTCGGTTATCCTGGTGGGAAAAAGGAAGAATATAAACTTTAAATACCTGAATCAAATTGCGCCGGTGAAGGAACTCTCGCCGGAGGAATTGTTTTCGTATTAATTTTCTCGTTTTAATTGTTAATGAAGGTTGGCGTCCCCCC
>JAIRSN010000175.1 GCA_031255425.1 Dysgonamonadaceae bacterium | reverse complement strand
TACATGGAAGAAGCGGCTGCTATTGAGATCTTTGTCGACGACATGGAAATGGCGTACAAGGATAAGGTGGAAAAACTCGGGCTGGCAAACTGGGTCGCGGAACTGGCGGACGACCATGTCGAATTTAACCAGCAGTTTTACCTGCGCGGCATCGAACAGACGGGGAAACCGAAGGGCAACCTGCGTGACATCCGCAGGCAACTGGACGTCGTTTACCACCGGATGATCGAGTTGATCGAAGCCTATACACTGGTCAACGGCGACAAGGGTCACACGGCGTTTATCGAGGAACTGAACTACCAGATCGACTATTTCAACGAACACGGTCATCACCACAAACAGCACGACCTTAAGAAAGCGGTCATCGCGACGATTCCGGACCAGGTGTTCGCGGGCGTGCCGGTCACGGTGATGCCGGAGGTGTTCTATGAAGAAAAGCTCTTGGTCTTCGCGGATGATTACGAGGTTACGTACAAGGATAATCATCAGCCGGGTACGGCTTCGCTCTATGTTCACGGGAAAGGTGAGTACAAAGGAAAGAGTATCACCCGGTTTAATATCGTGGAAAACAAGTAAAGGTGCGTAAATAATCGGAGCGGCGGGGGCATTGTTTTTTGCTCCCGCCGCTTTTATTTATAATGAGGTTTTGGGGAGTGCGTCCCTCGCCGGATACCGATACCCAAGGCGTTGGGGAGAGGAGCACATGCTCTCCCCGGGTTGACACCCGGGGTTACTCGTATTCAACCCTGCGGGTTGTGCTGCCGCCCCCCGGCCTAGTCTTCGAGGCGGAAACACCCGCAGCCAAGCCGGTATGCCATGCCTCCCAAAATTATAAAAGAGGCTGCGCCTCAAATTATAAAAGACCCTGCGTGTCCGGCGCCAGATTAAAAAAATTTGTGTATTTTTGCTTGTTATTAAAACCAATCTGAATATGGAATCCTTGTATAAAATACACCAATACCTGGTGAAGCATATAAACCTTCCCATCCGGAGAAAACTGATGGATGAAATCAACTGGAACGACCGGCTTATCGGAATCAAGGGCATGCGGGGAATCGGTAAAACCAGCTTCCTGATCCAGTATGCCAAAGAATATTTCCCCGACATGAAAAGGGAATGCCTGTATATCAACCTGAATAACTTCTATTTTACGGCAAAGACAATCAGGGATTTTGCAAACGATTTTCAAATGAAAGGCGGCAAGGTGCTGCTGATCGACGAGGTCTTCAAATATCCCCTTTGGGCGGAGGAACTTGCCTATTGCTACGACCATTTCCCCGGCTTGCAGATTGTTTTTGCCGATTCTCCCGTGTCTTCGTCGGAGGGCGCAGGCTTTCCGCTGAACCGGAAGGCCGTCTTTTATCATCTGCGGGGGTTCTCCTTCCGGGAGTTTATCGAACTGCAAACCCAGTCGGCTTTCCGGACTTACACCTTCACCGAGGTGATCGAAAATCATGCGGAGATAGCGAAGGAAATAACGTCCGAAGTCAGGCCGCTGGCGTTTCTCAACGACTATTTCCGGCACGGGTTCTACCCTTTCTTCCTGGAGCAGCAAAATTTCTGGGAAAACCTGCTGAAAACGGTGAATCAGATGCTGGAAGTGGATGTGCTGACGGCAAACCAGATCGCACAGAGTTCGCTTCCGAAAATCAGGAAGCTGTTTTACCTGCTGTCGCTCATGGCGCCGGAAAGCCCGAACATCAGCCGGTTGAGTGTTGATATTGAGACCTCGCGCACGACGGTTATCCATTACATCCGGTATTTGCAGGAGGCGCACCTGATCTGCCTGCTGTATCCGGAGGGGTTTCCGGGAAAGTCGGCGAAGTTGTACCTGCAAAACCCGAACCTGCTTTGCGCCACCCGGATGACCGACGTGGAGCCGCGGACGCTGATGGAAACGTTTTTCTATAACCAGGTGCATGAAGGATACCGGATAAATGCCGGCGACAAAACCGCGCAATTCCTGATCGACGGGCAATACCGTTTCAGTATCGACGACCGGATCCGGAACAAGTTCAGCTCCGATGTCTACTATGCCATCGACGGAATCGAATCGGGCGAACGCCGGGTGATTCCGCTCTGGCTGTTCGGGTTTCTGTATTAGTCTTTTTTAAGCGTAGATTTCAACCACTCTTTTTCCTCCTCCGGCAGGAGCGGACTCAGCTGCCGGTAGACCTTTTGATGGTAATCGTCGAGCCACCGGATTTCCTCGACGCTCATCAGCGAACGGTCGATCAGCCGGGTGTCAATCGGGCAGAGCGTCAGCACTTCGAAGGCGCAGTATTCGCCGTCGCCGGCGGTTTCATAAGGCACGACCAGCAACAGGTTCTCGATGCGAATCCCGTACCGTCCGGCTTTGTAGATCCCCGGCTCATTGGAAACCACCATGCCGGGCAGCAGCGGGTTCGGATTGTAATTCATCCGGATGCTCTGCGGGCCTTCGTGGACATTCAGGAAGTGACCGACTCCGTGTCCGGTGCCGTGCAGGAAGTTCTGTCCCGCTTTCCAGAGAAACTGGCGGGCAAGCACGTCCAACTGCATCCCGACGGTTCCCTTCGGGAATACCGCCCGGGACAGTTGGATGTTTCCTTTCAGCACCAGCGTATAGTCCCTTTTCATCTCGTCCGACACGGGACCGGTGGCAAGGGTGCGGGTAATATCGGTTGTTCCGTAGGGGTAATGTCCGCCGGAATCGAGCAGCAAAACGCCTTCGGGCAGGATGCTTGCGTTGGTCTCCGGACGGGCGGCGTAGTGAACGATGGCGCCGTGCGCACCGTAGGCGGCGATTGTTTCGAAACTCTCGCCGAAAAAGGCTTCCGACTCCTTCCGGAAAGCGCTCAGCCGGTCGCTCACCTCCAGTTCGGTGAGGGGCTGTCCGGTAGCCAGTTGCTTGTCCAGCCAGCAGAGAAACTTCACCAGGGCAACGCCGTCGGTCTGCATCGCCCGGCGGAAACCGCTTCTTTCCGTTTCGTTCTTCACCGCTTTCAGGAAATCGACCGGATGCACAGGCACCTTCACCAGCTTGCACCGATCGGGAATGCTGGTATATAAATGATAATTGATCTTGTCGGGCGCAATCACTACGGTGTCGTGCGCGTCGCAAGCGGCAAGGCAAGCCGCCGTTTTCCCGTAATCGTCTAAGGTGACGCCCTGTTCCCGCAGGTATTCGGCGGCGGCGGGCGAAAGTTTTTGCCGTTGCACAAAAAGCCTTGCTTCCTTTTCCGAAACCAGCGCATACGCGAGGGCGACCGGATTGTACGGTATATCGGTTCCCCGCAGGTTGAAAAGCCACGCGATCATATCCAGCGACGCCAGAAGGGTCAGGTTGCCCCCCAGCTTGCGCATTTCTTCCCGCAGGCATTCAATCTTACTGCGTACGCTTTTGCCGGCGAAAGATTCGGGAAGGATAAACGGCTCGTTGTGCGGTTTCGGCGGTCGGTCGTCCCAGATACGGTCGTAAGGCGCAAACGCGGGATTGACCCGTATGCCGCGGCTGTTGAAAGAAGCAATCAGCGCCAGGGCTTCGGAAGCGGCAAACACCGCGCCTTCGAAGCCGACCGTGTCGCCCGGCGACAATTCGGCGCTGAGCCATTCCTCCGGCGAAGGTGTACCCGGCAAGCCCGCTTTGAACAGGTCGATGCCCGTTCCCCGCAACTCCTCTTCCGCTTGCAGGAAATAGCGCGAGTCGGTCCACAGTCCGGCTTTGCCTGTTGTGACAAGCACCGTCCCCGCCGAACCGGTAAACCCGGAAATCCACCGGCGCGTCTTCCAGCAGTCGGGCGTGTACTCTCCGATGTGCGGATCGGTGGTCGGGATGATGCAAGCCTGCACGTTGCCGGCTTGCATGGCTTCGCGAAGCCGTTGTATACGATCAGGTATCATAAGCGTTTATTTGTTTGTTTCCGGTTTTTCGTTCCTCCTGGCGTATCTTTCTTCCCAGACAACCCAAAGAAGGAAAACGATTCCATAATAGATATATCTGAAAATGCCGTCGTGCAGGGAGTCGAACCGTTCGGGGTGGCCTTTGGTCAGCAGGACGGTCAGCCCGATCCGGACAATGTTGTAGCCGGTGAGGATCAGGCAGCCGAGGGGGATGTACCACAGTTTGTTCCACAGGTAGGGAAGAAAGGGGTAACACTTGTGAAACAGCATGATGCCGCAGAAGATAGACATCTGTTTGATTCCCGTACAACCCCAGATGATGCGGATGCTCCAGCCTTCGTTGACGGGGAAGGACAGGTAAATCCCGTTCACCATCAGGTCTTGTCCGCTGGGAAACAGCCGGATAAATCCCGCCGCCGCCTGCGTCAACCACAGGCAAACGGTGTGGAACCACTCCGGCGTGACGTCTTTTCCCAGAAAATACATAAACACATCGTGCTGGTCGCCGTCGATGGTCAGTTTCCACGAAAAATGGAAAAAGAACAGCAGGAACAGGAAGGAGAGAATGCCTCGGTACGGTTTCAACTGCGCGCAGGCAGTCCTTATTTTTTTATTCATACAGTATAATAAGTGATTAATTGCAAAGGTAATCTATTTTATTTTAACGCCGGAACGCTGCCGGATGGCTTCGTAAAGCAGCACGGCTGCCGCCGCCGATACGTTCAGGGAGGCAATGTTCCCCGCCATCGGGATATGGATCATTTCGTCGCAAAGGCGCAGGTTGTCCGTCGAAACGCCGGAATCTTCCCCGCCCATCACCAGCGCCGCCGGCACGGTGAAATCGGCTTGGGTGTATTCCGTAACCGCCTTTTCGGTGGCGGCGTAGACCTTGTATCCGCAGTCTTTCAGGAAGCGGATGGCGCCCGTAATCCCGGCTTCTTTGCAAACCGGCAACGTCAGCAGGGCGCCCGCCGAGGTTTTCACGGCGTCGGCATTGACCGACACGCTGTTGTGGGCGGGTATCACCAGGGCATCGGCTCCGGCACACTCGCAGGTGCGGGCAATGGCGCCGAAGTTGCGGACGTCCGTCACGCCGTCCAGGAGGACGATGAGCGGGGTTTTTCCTTCTTCATATAAAAAGGGAACGAGGTCTTCCAGCTTCTGGTAGGCAACGGCAGAGATAAAGGCGATTACGCCCTGGTGATTCTTGCGCGTCAGCCGGTCCAGCTTTTCTTTCGGCACCCGCTGAAGCGGAATTGCCGTCGTCCGGACCCGCTGGAACAACTCGCGCGACAACTCGCCCTGCAAATCCCTGCGGATTAAAATCTTGTCTATCTCCTTCCCGGCCTGCACCGCTTCTATTACGGCACGTATGCCGAAAATCATTTCACTTTCCTTCACTTTTTCAATAATTGTTTAGCGTTTTCTATGGCAGCATTTGTTAATTCGGATCCGCTCAATAGCTGTGCGATTTCCCTGATTCGTTCGTCGTCCGACAAGCGCCGGATCTGCGTTTCCGTCTGCCGGCTGTTTTCGTCCTTGTAAACAAAGAACTGGGTATCTCCCTGGGCGGCGATCTGCGGCAAATGGGTGATGGCGATCACCTGCATCACGCTGCCCATCGCGTGCATGATGCTGCCCATCTTGTCTGCGGTTTCGCCCGAAACGCCGGTGTCTATTTCATCAAAAATAATGGTCGGCAGCGCCGTGGCTCCGGCAATCAGGGCTTTGATTCCCAACATCAGGCGGGATATTTCGCCTCCGGAAGCGGTCTGGGCGACCGGCTTCAATTCCCCGTTCCGGTTGGCGGAGAAAAGGAAGCTGACGTCGTCCGCTCCGGTGGCGTCGGGAAATTCCTTTCCGCTTATTTGGCAACGGAATTGCATGTAAGGCATGCCCAGCACGCAGACCTTCCCGATCAGTTGTTTTTCGAGGGAAGCGGCGGTGCTTTTCCGCGTTTCCGACAGTTCTTCCGACAGTTGCAACATTTCACGCTGCGCGTTATCCAACTGACGTTGCAGCTTTTCGATGGATTCGCCGTCGTTTTCCATTTCCTGCAATTGCCCTTCGAGCCGGTTTTTCAGCGCGAGAAGGTCTTCCACCGAATGGACGCGGTGTTTTTGTTGCAGGGAATAAAACAGGTCCAGCCGCTCGTTGACTTGTTGCAGCCGTTCCGGATCCAATTCCAGCTTTTCCTGTCGGCTGTCGACATCCGACAGCAGGTCTTCCAAGTCCAGGTACGCCGTCTGCAACCGTTCCGCCACTCCGAGGGAGAAGGGATAGATTCTGCCGGTCGACTGCGCCGTCTGCAAGGCTTCTTTCAGGGCGGGGAGGATGCCCCCGTCGTCGTTGGACAGCCGGTGGCCAATCAAATGCAACCCGCTCTTGATTTCCTCGATGTGCCGGAGGGTTTCCGATTCGGTTTCCAGTTCAGACTGTTCGCCTTCCTTCAACCGCGCCTCGTTCAGTTGCTGCAACTGGAAAAGCAGGTATTCCTGTTCGGAAGCCTGCCGCGCGGCTTTCTCCCGCAACTCCTGCAACTGCTTGCGGATAGCCAAAAAGCTCCGGTATTCGTCCTGAAACCGGTCCCGCAAGGCTTTGTTGCCGGACAAAACATCCAGCACCTGTAGTTGGAAGCGGTTGTTGCTCAACAACAGGTTCTGGTGTTGCGAATGAATATCGATAAGGAAGGCGCCCAACTCTTTCAGGTCGTTCAGGTTGACGGGCGTGTCGTTGATAAACGCCCTCGATTTGCCCGACCGCCAGATTTCCCGCCGCAGGATGCAGTTTTGCGCGTCGTAGTCCCATTCCCTTTCGGCGAAAAACGACTGCAAACTTTCGTAGGACGAAACATCGAACAGTCCTTCGATAAAGCATTTCTCTTCGTTTTGCTTGATGGCTCCGGCGTCCGCCCGTTGTCCCAGAATCAGCGACAGCGCGCCGATAATAATGGATTTCCCGGCGCCGGTTTCGCCGGTGATGACGGAAAGCCCTCCGGAAAAATCGATCGCCAACCGGGAGATCAAGGCATAATTTTGTATCGTTAAACTTTTCAGCATGGCGGATGGGTTATTTTTTCAGGGGTTCCAGCCGGTCGGACATCGTCGGATAGAGGTTGCGGAGCAAATCATAGAGTTCTTTCTTCTCCTCCTTGTTCGCTTTTTCGGCGATGGCGACAATCTCGTCCAGCTTGGCGTCGCCGAACATTTGCAGCAGAATCTCGGACGACCGCACCTGGCGCAGTTCCTTCAATGCCGGCAGCGCGTTCAGGAGGGTTGTCCGCGCTCGGTCGGGGTTGGCTGCCATCTCGTCCAGGCCTTTCCGGTGATACGTATACAGCAGTTCCCGGAAAGGCTTGAGCGATTCGTCCGTCCAGGCATTGATGATCGAGCCTTTGCTTTTGTTGTCGTCGAATGCCGACCAGCCGCTCCAGCCCATGTTGGATTGCGCCAGGGAGGAAATATTCTGCGCCTGGCGGTAGAACAGGCTGCCGCCCAAGGGAGAGAAACTGTCGAAATCCAGGGCTAAAATCAAATTCGCATAGAAAGCGATCGTCGCCTCCAGGTTGCTGCCCAAGGTGTTTTGCCGCATTTCGATTACGGCATTTTCCAGGTATTCAAAATCAAATTTCGTATCCCGGAAATTAAGCAGCGACGTCGAGTACGAGGAATTGTAAACCGGCCGGCGGGACTGCACAAACAGCTCGGCGCGGAAGTTATTCTCCGACAACTGTTCCAGTATCGTAATCGAAAAGGTACATTCGATCCGCTCGTTGACCGACAGCGCGCTCGAACTCCAGCGGGTGGTGTTCACAAACTGGTTGAGGGCTTTCTCCATCGTGGTAAACACGTTCCTGTTTGTGCCCTGAATCCGGTCGCTGTTGACGGACACTTTCGCGTTCAGTTCCTGCGCCTGCACGTGGATCGCCAACGCGAGAAACGCCACTAGTATACTTAACCGTTTATTCATATTGTTTGATTTATTCAGTCGTTCTTTTTTTGTTCACGAGCAGATCCACCAGGTCTGCCGCCACTTCGCTTTTCGATTTCAGCGGGAAAGGGCTTGCGTTTCCTTCCGCATCCATCACCGTCACCTTGTTTGTGTCGCCCCGAAAGCCGGCGCCGCGGTCCTGCAAGGAGTTGAGGACGATAAAATCCAGGTTTTTCTTCCGCAACTTCGCTTGGGCGTTCGATAATTCGTTTTCGGTTTCCAGGGCAAAACCCATCAGGAGTTGCCCGTTCTTTTTCGCTTCGCCCAGCGCCGCTGCGATGTCCGGGTTGGGCGTCAGCTCCAGCGAGAGCGCCGGTGCCGCTTGCCGTTTCAGTTTGTTCTTCGAATACTGCGCCGGCCGGTAATCCGCCACCGCAGCACACAGAATGGCGATAGTTGCCTCCGGGAAATGCGACGCAGCCGCCTGATACATCTCTTCCGCCGTTTCCACATCGATTCGTTTGATCCGGGGATGGACGGTCGTCCGCTCCACCGGTCCGCTGACCAGGAAGACTTCCGCGCCTCTGCCGGCACATTCTTCCGCCAGCGCAAACCCCATTTTGCCGGACGAATAGTTACTTATATAACGTACGGGGTCGATTTTCTCCTGCGTGGGACCGGCGGTTATCAGCACTTTGTTGCCGGCAAGTTCTTTTTCCTTTTCAAAAAAACGTTCGATACGGTTCACGATCCGGTCCGGTTCTTCCATCCTGCCTTTTCCGTCCAGGTTGCTTGCCAGCAGACCCGTTCCGGGTTCGATAATATGATTTCCGTAAGATTTCAAGCGCTCCAGGTTCCGTTGGGTCGCCGGATGCGCGTACATATCCAGGTCCATCGCCGGCGCGACAAAGACCGGCGCCTTCATCGACAGGTAAGTGGTCACCAGCATATTGTCTGCCACGCCGTTGGCGATCTTCCCGATAGTCGCCGCCGTAGCGGGGGCGATCAGCATCAGGTCTGCCCACAGCCCAAGGTCGACATGGCTGTTCCACGTGCCGTCGTTCGCCGTAAAGAACGCACTCACGACCGGCTTCTGCGTCAACGCCGACAGCGTAACCGGCGTGATAAACTCCTTTCCCGCAGGGGTAATCACCACCTGCACCTCGGCTCCTCTCTTGATAAGCGCCCGGCAAAGAACGGCTGCCTTGTAAGCGGCGATGCTGCCGGTGATGCCTAATACGATTTTTTTTCCTGTCAACATGCTATTCTGAATCTGTCTATTGAAAACGGGCGCAAGTTAGGTAATTTTCATAAGTTTAGCAAAAATAATGGAGGCGCAGGCGCAAAAAGAAGGCGTCCTCCTTTTGGGGGGGGACGCCAACCTTCATTAACAATTAAAACGAGAAAATTAATACGAAAACAATTCCTCCGGCGAGAGTTCCTTCACCGGCGCAATTTGATTCAGGTATTTAAAGTTTATATTCTT
>JAIRSN010000071.1 GCA_031255425.1 Dysgonamonadaceae bacterium | reverse complement strand
CCGTCCGTCAGGACGAACGCTCCTTCCCCGTTTACTTTGAAGCGTTGGCGGCGGCCGTCTTCGTCCAGCCTGTATTCCGGGCGATAATTGATGGTGTTTTCGAACATCTGCACGGGCGCGGGGTCGAGCGCCGAGTTGACCCGCCCCCATTTGCCGACCGTCATTTCTATTTCGGGGATGGAAGAAACCCGCTTGTCTACCGTCCGGATCAGTTGCAGGTTTTGTTCGATTCCCGTATGCGGCATGCTGGTAGGCATCAGAAGGAAGGAACCTTCGTTGAGGCTGGGCATAAACTCTTCCCCCATCGTACGCCAGACCAATCCGCCCATAAGCAGCAGGACAAGGGGGATGGACATAAACTTCCAGCGGTTGGAAAGGCACCAGCGCAGGATCCGTTCGTAATAGATTACCAGCAGCCAGAGAATCGCCAGGATTATTCCGATGGAAAGAACCACGAAAGCGAAGTTTAGGCCGAATCCCGCCTGCGTTCCCACCGGCAGCCAGTGGGAGGTAAGGAAATAGAGTACCGGCAGCAGGCAGGCGATGGCGGCGCCCCGCTTGATCCGCTTCCGGTTGCCGGCAAGCGGGAGCCTTTGCTGCGGGCGGGCGGGTTTTGAAAAGACAAACCAGGCAATGGCGGGCAGGAAAACGAATCCGAAGACAAACGCCGACACCAGCGCAAACGTCTTTGTATAAGCCAGCGGCGCGAACAGTTTGCCTTCCTGCGCCTGCAATACAAAGACCGGCAGGAAGCTGATAATCGTTGTCAGCATCCCGACGGACAGGGCGCCGGCGACTTCCCGGACGCTTCGGAAGATCAGTTCCGCCAATGCCGTCCCTCCCCGGACGGAGGGGTTCTCGTTTCGGTTCCGGACAATGCTTTCGACCAGCACCACGCCCACATCCACCATCACCCCGATGGCAATGGCGATGCCCGACAGCGCCACGATGTTTGCCTCCACGCCGGTATAACGCATCAGGATAAATGCCGAAAGCACTGCCACCGGCAGGATTCCGGAGATAATCAGCGAAGCCCGCAGGTTGAACAGCAGGATAATCACGACGATGATACAGATCAGGATTTCGTGCAACAAAGCGGTTTCGAGCGTGCCGACCGTCTCCCGTATCAAGCCCGAACGGTCGTAAAAGGGGACGAGCGTCACCTTCGAGACCGTGCCGTCGGCAAGCGTTTTCCGGGGCAGCCCCGCCTCCATCGCCGCCACTTTCGCTTTGATGTTGTCGATCACCTGCATCGGGTTCGATCCGTAACGCGCCACCACCACGCCGCCTACTGCCTCTACGCCTTCCTTGTCCAGTCCGCCCCGCCGGGTTGCCGGTCCCAGGTTCACAAAGGCGACGTCTTTTATCCGGACGGGAACGCCGTCCCGGACAGCCACCGGGGCTTCTTCCAGATCGGCGACATTCTTTATGTATCCCAATCCGCGCACCAAGTATTCCACCTTATTCATTTCGATTGTTTCGGCGCCGATGTCGAGGTTGCTCTTTTGGATGGCATTCATTATGTCCATCACGTCGACGCGGTAGGCGCGCATCGCATCCGGATTGATTTCCACCTGGTATTCTTTCACAAACCCGCCGACGGACGCTACTTCCGAAACGCCTTCGGCAGCGGAGAGGGCGTATTTCACATAAAAGTCCTGCAAGCTCCGCAACTCGTCGGGGTCCCAGCCGCCGGCAGGTTCGCCGGTTTCGGGGTTCCTGCCTTCGAGTGTGTACCAGAAGATTTGCCCGAGGGCGGTGGCGTCGGGACCCAGGGCGGGTTGGACGCCTTCGGGCAACGTGCCGGCGGGCAGGGAGTTGAGCTTCTCCAGGATGCGCGAACGGCTCCAGTAGAACTCCACGTCGTCGTCGAAGATAATATAGATAAACGACATCCCGAACATCGACGTGCTACGGATCGTTTTCACACCCGGAATACCGAGCAACGAGCTGGTAAGCGGATACGTAACCTGGTCCTGCATATCTTTCGGCGAGCGTCCCATCCACTCGGTGGCAACGATCTGCTGGTTCTCGCCTATATCCGGAATCGCATCCACCGGAACCGGATCGTGCGGCAACCAGCCTCTGTGCCAGTTAAACGGGGCGACCGAAATCCCCCAAAGGATAACGAGAAAGAATAATAAAACGGTAATTGTTCTGTTGTAAAGGAAGTACCTGATGATCTTGTGAAACACGTTGATAAATTATAAGTTATGAATGATGCGTTTGACCGGTTTCAAACGATTACAAAATTATATAATTTTATTGTAAATGTCAAAAGGCGCCTCAGGCGCTTCTATATTTTTAGGAAACACTACTTTTCAACTAAATTCTTCAAATGTACAGCCCGCGCAAGTCACTTTTTAAACGAAAAACATGCTTGCGCAGCCCGCGCAAGTCACTTTTTAAACGAAAACATGCTTGCGCAGCCCGCGCAAGTCACTTTTCAACCGAATTCTTAGTTGCGCAGCCCGCGCCAGCTATTTTTCAACCGAATTCTTTAAATTTACACCCCGCGCAAGCTATTTTTCAACTGAATTCTTTAAATGTACACTCCGCGCAAGTCACTTTTCAACTGTATTCTTTAAATGTACAGCCCGCGCAAGTTACTTTTCAACCGGTAAACCTCCCTTTCCCCCCTTCTTTTATGAACAAAACAACCGGCAACCCGGGCAAACGCGGATTTCATCAAGTTTTTTATTTCCAATATCCATACTTTTCCTGAAATTAATTAACTTTGTGTGTTTTTCTTAATTTCAGATCGCAGTGAATATAAAAAACGCAACGTTTATCATCAGCAACACGGACGTAAACCGGTGTCCTCAGGACGGCAAGCCGGAATATGCTTTTATCGGCCGTTCCAATGTGGGGAAATCCTCCCTGATCAATATGCTCACCGGGAAAAAGGGCTTGGCGATGACTTCTTCCACGCCCGGAAAAACGCAACTGATCAATCATTTCCTGATCAACGACGAATGGTACCTGGTCGATTTGCCGGGGTACGGCTATGCGCAGCGAGGGAAAAAAGGACGCGAAAATATCCGGAAAATTATCGACAATTACTTGGAGAAACGAGTTGCCCTGACCTGCCTCTTCCTGCTGCTGGACTGCCGGCTGGAACCGCAGGCGATTGATCTGGAGTTTATCAACCGGCTGGGAGAAAAGGGGATTCCCTTTGTCCTCGTATTTACAAAAACGGACAAAATCTCTGCTTCCCGGTTGAACGAAAACAGAAAGGTATATCAAACCAAACTGCTGGAAAGCTGGGAGGAACTGCCGCCTGTTTTTTTTACTTCTTCGGAACATAAAAAAGGAAAAGAAGAAATCCTGGATTATATAGAAACAATTAACCGGTCGATGTAGTTTTATGGACAAGTATTCGGAAAAGAAAATGCAAAAAGCGATCCGGCTTTCCCTGCAAAGCGTAGCGAAAGGCGGCGGTCCGTTCGGAGCCGTCATCGTGAAGGCGGGCAAAGAGATTGCTTCGGGCTGCAACCAGGTGACGGCGAAAAACGACCCCACCGCCCACGCGGAAGTGACCGCCATCCGGAAGGCAGCAAGGAAGTTGAAACAGTTCGATTTGTCGGGCTGCGAAATCTACACTTCCTGCGAACCTTGCCCCATGTGCCTCGCCGCCATTTACTGGGCACGGATCGGCAAAATCTATTATGCCAATACAAAAGCCGACGCAAAAGCCATCGGCTTCGACGACTCGTTTATATACGATCAACTGAGCCTGCCGCAGGAAAAACGCGCCGTTCCGGTAGTAAAAATGATGCGGAACGAAGCGATCAAAGCGTTTGAAAGGTGGACGGACAAAGAAGATAAAATAAAATATTGATTAACTCTAATTGAAATAAAATGAATTGGTTTGAATGTAAAGTTTCGTATGAGAAAATGATGGAGAACGGTGTTCAGAAACGGGTGACGGAACCTTATCTGGTCGACGCCCTCTCGTTTACGGAAGCCGAAGCGCGGATCATCGAAGAAGTGAAACATTATGTAAGCGGCGAGTTTATTGTCGCCAATATCAAGCGGGCGAAAATCGCCGAACTGTTTTTCAACGAAAACGGCGACCGCTATTATAAAATAAGAGTCAACTTTATCACGCTGGACGAAAAAAGCGGCGCCGAAAAGAAAACCGCCGTCCAAATGCTCGCGCAGGCGTCGGACCTGAAAGACGCCATAGCGGTTTTGGAAGACGGAATGAAGGGGACGATGAGCGACTATGTAATCGCCTCGGTCGTCGAAACCACCATCATGGACGTATTCCCGTTTGCACCGGAGACGAAAACGAAACAAGCAGAAACAGCGGAATGAACATTGCGTCGCGATTAAACCGGATAAAAGAAGACTTGCCTGCGAATGTGCGCCTGGTAGCCGTTTCGAAATTCCAGGAAATCCCGGACATCCGGGAGGCGTACCGGGCGGGACAGCGCCTGTTCGGGGAAAGCCGGGTGCAGGAACTGCTCGCCAAATACGAACATCTCCCCAAGGATGTCGAATGGCATTTCATCGGGCACCTGCAAGTCAACAAGGTGAAATACATCGTCCCGCTTGTTGCGATGCTGCACTCGGCGGACAGCATCAAGCTCCTGAACGAGCTGGAGCATCACGCCGCCAAATCCGGTCGCCGGCTGAAAGTGTTGTTGCAGGTACACATCGCACAGGAAGAGGCGAAATTCGGATTCTCCTTCGAAGAGGTAGAAGATTTCGTGAACAATAAGATGCCGGAATGTTACCCCCACCTGATTATCGCCGGACTGATGGGAATGGCTACGCTCACGGACGACGAATCGCAGGTCTGCAAAGAGTTTTCCGGGCTGTCTGCCCTGTTTACCCGGCTGAAAGAAGGCTATTTTTCCGGGAACGAAGATTTCAAAGAACTGTCGATGGGCATGAGCGACGACTATCCCCTTGCCGTCGAAGCAGGAAGCACGCTTGTGAGAATAGGAACAAAAATATTTGGAGATAGAAAACAACCGTTTTATGGAAGCGATACTTGAAACAACATTTGCAAACTTGACGTTGCCGAATCCCATTATCATCGCCAGTTCGGGATTGACCGATTCCGTAAGTAAAAACAGGGAACTGGAGAAAGCCGGAGCGGGTGCGCTGGTTCTGAAGTCTTTGTTTGAAGAGCAGATTTCGAAAAATGCCGCATCGTTGCTGATGGGCGAAGAATTTCAGACGGCAAACGAACATGTTCTTCATTATTTCAAAACAAACGAAGTAAACAATTACCTGAAACTGATTCGGGAAACGAAAGACAACTGCCGTATTCCGGTCATCGCCAGCGTGAACTGCTACAAGGACGACTCGTGGATCGAATTTGCCTGCCAGATCGAAATGGCGGGCGCCGATGCCCTGGAACTGAACTTTTTCGCACTCCATACGGAGTTGGAAAAAGACGCCGGTTTCCTGGACAATGCCTGCCTGCGGATTGCCCGGAAGGTGAAAGACCTGCTGCATATTCCCGTGATTGTAAAGATGACGAAATATTTCTCCCACCCGCTTCGCCTGATCAACGAACTGATTTCGCTGGGCATTTCCGGCGTGGTGCTGTTCAACCGTTTTTACTATCCGGACATCGACATAAACCGGCTGCAATTAACTTCCGGACAGGTATTCAGCTCCTACACGGACATAAGCGATGCCTTGCGCTGGACCGGCATTGTTTCCGGAAAACTGCCTTCCGCTTCGATTGCCGCATGTACCGGCATACACGACTGGGAAAGCATCCTTAAATGCATCCTTTCGGGGGCTTCTGCCATCCAGATTTGCAGCGCCGTCTACCAGCATGGAAACGAAATCATCGCGCAGATGAAACGCAGCATGGAAGAATGGATGCACAGTATGAACTTCTACTCATTAAACGAATTCAGGGGAAAACTCAATTACGCTTCGATAGAAGACCCTTCCCTGTACGAACGGGTTCAGTTTATGAGGTATTTTTCCAACAGGGATTAAATTGATAAAGACAAAGACATGCTCTTGAAAGGTATATTCAAAGACACATCCGCATTTGTTCAGTTGTTGGTACTCGGATTTATGATTGCGGCAGGTTTTGTGGCAACAACGGTGCTTAGTTCTATTCTCATCGCAGCGAAGTTCGGAATCTCTCCGGAAGTGCTTCAGGAAGTGATGCAAAATCTCGGAAGCTATCCGGATTTGATGAGGGAAATACAACTGCTGCAAGTGCTGGTCGCGTTTATATTCCCCGCCATCATCTGCGCGCGGCTGTTCAGCGACAATTACAAAAACTATCTTCAGGTCGATGCTCCGGTTTCCTTTCCGGTGATGGGATTGGCAGTTTTGAGCATTCTGGTTGCGATTCCGCTGATGAACCTGACTTCGCAGGTGAATCAGCAGTTGGTGCTTCCCGAATACCTGAAAGGGCTGGAAGAATGGATGAAAGCTGCCGAAAAGAATACCGGCGAGATGCTGGAGAAAATGCTTTACGTGCGAAGCGCCCGGGATTTGATGCTCAATATCCTGATTATCTGCGTGCTGGCAGGCATCGGCGAAGAATTTATATTCCGTGGCGTCCTGCAAACTATCTTCGGCCGGATGATCCGGAATCCCCACGTCGTTATCTGGATTGTTGCAATCATCTTCAGTGCGATTCACCTCCAATTTTACGGATTTGTTCCCCGTATGCTTCTGGGCGCGTATCTGGGGTACCTGCTTTATTATACTAAAAACATCTGGGTACCGGTGCTGGCGCATTTCACCAATAATTGTTTCGGCGTGGTTTGTTATTCTGTTTTTCAGGACAATCCCGGACAGGTCGAGACAGCCGATCTTATCGGAACAGGCTCCACGTTGTGGCTGTCTGTCGTTTCCCTTGTCCTGTTCCTGTTTCTTTTCCGGAAAATACAGCTACGGAGCAAGGCAGCAGAATCAGTCGATGAACTATAATTTTTTAATATTAATATAAACACAATGAAAAACAGAATGATTATTTTATTACTTCTGGTCCCGTTTTTTGCCCAAGCGCAGGAAACGGTGTTGCAGAATGTATATTCTCGTGAGCATCAATCCTTGAACGGCAGTTGGAACTACATCATCGACCCTTTCGACATGGGTTATTATGACTACCGGTTGAAGGAAAATCCCAACGGATTCTTCAAAAATCAAAAAGCGAAAGACAAGAGCGATTTAGTGGAATACAATCTCGATACGGCGCCACTGATGACTCTTCCCTCGGACTGGAACACCCGGAATGCGCAATTATTTTTCTACGAAGGCAGCGTCTGGTTTAAAAAAGACTTCGATTATACGAAAAAGCCGGGCAAGAAAACCGTTGTTTATTTCGGAGCGGTCAACTACGAAGCTCAAGTTTACCTGAACGGGGAGAAAATCGGCGAACATACAGGCGGTTTCACGCCTTTTCATTTCGACGTCACCGGTAAAATAAAGGACGGGAGCAATTTTATCGTTGTCCGCGTAAACAACGAGCGCCGTCCGGAAGGCGTTCCCACGGTAAACGCCGACTGGTGGAACTACGGCGGCATTACCCGTGAAGTACTGGTCGTTGACGTGCCGGAAACGTACATAGACGACTACGTCATCCGGCTGGAAAACGGCAAGTACAATGTTATCTCCGGCAACATCCGGCTGAACCGGGCGCTCGCCGGGAAGAAGATTGTGCTGGAAATTCCGGAACTCAAAATCAACCGGGTATTATCGACCGGCGAAACGGGTCAGGTTTCTTTTTCGCTGAATGTCGAACCGGAGCTGTGGACGCCGGAAAACCCCAAGCTGTACGATGTCTTCCTGTCTTCGGATGAAGAAAAGATCGCGGACAAAATCGGTTTCCGCCGGATCGAAACGGCTGGGAAAGAGATCCGCCTGAACGGTAAAAAAATCTTCTTGAAAGGCATTTCCATCCACGAAGAAGCGCCCTTCCGCCAAGGGCGGGCATGGTCGCCCGACGAGGCAAAGATACTGTTGGGATGGGCGAAAGAGCTGGGTTGCAACTTTGTCCGGCTGGCGCATTATCCGCACAACGAATACATGGTGCGCGAAGCGGAGAAACAGGGACTGATGGTCTGGTCGGAAATCCCGGTTTACTGGACCATCCACTGGGAAAACCCCGGCACGTACGCCAATGCGGAGAAACAACTCAACGACATGATTGACCGCGACAAAAACCGTTGCAACATCATCATCTGGTCGGTCGCCAACGAAACGCCCCACAGCGATGCCCGCGACCGGTTTCTCGTCAATTTGACCGGCTTTGCCAGGCAAAAAGACCCGAGCCGCCTGATCAGCATGGCGATGGAGGTGACCGGCGAAGGCAACGATATAAGCAAAGTGGAAGATTACATGAGCCGGTACGTAGACATCATCAGCTTCAATAATTACTTAGGCTGGTACAGCGGCACGCTGAACGACCTCAACACCCGCCGCTGGGAAATCAACTACGACAAACCGGTATTCATCAGCGAATTTGGTGCGGGCGCCCTGCAAGGCAGGCACGGCGGCTCCGACGAAATCTGGACGGAAGAATACCAAGCCGAACTGTACCGGCGGACGCTCGCCATGTACGACAAAATCGACGGTTTTTCGGGATGCAGTCCGTGGATATTGGTGGACTTCCATTCGCCCCGCCGCCAATTAAACGGCATTCAGGACTTCTTCAACCGGAAAGGGCTTATTTCCAACAATGGCGTGAAAAAGCAAGCGTTCTTTGTG
>JAIRSN010000047.1 GCA_031255425.1 Dysgonamonadaceae bacterium | reverse complement strand
TCGTGTTCGGATGCCAGATCAGCGCCCCAGTAAATAGGAAACTCAAATTTGTGTCCGTTCGCTACCGTATTTTCAAGAATCCGAATACCTTCCGTGTAAGGCAGGCGGACAAAGTCGTCTTTTAATACCCCTTCCAGACGAGGAATCAATTCCTGATCGAACCGGTCGTTCAGGAATTGAACATCATCGCGACAATTGTCGAGCGCCCATTGTACACAATATTTGATAAACGCTTCGGCAAGATCCATATTCTCACTGATCTCGTTGAATGCAACTTCCGGCTCAATCATCCAGAACTCGGCCAGATGACGAGGCGTATTCGAGTTCTCTGCCCGGAAAGTAGGGCCAAAGGTATAGATCGCACCAAGACCCATCGCCGCCAGTTCGCCTTCCAACTGTCCGGAGACGGTCAGGCTGGTCTGTTTCCCGAAAAAGTCATTGTCGTAGCGGATCGCACCCTGTTCATCTTTCTTCAGATCGTATAAATTAAGCGTTGTTACCTGAAACATTTGTCCGGCGCCTTCACAATCCGACGCCGTGATGACCGGCGTATGAAAATAGAAAAAACCGCGGTCATGAAAAAACTTGTGAATCGCAATCGCCATGTGATGACGGATCCGGAAGATCGCGCCGAAAGTATTGGTGCGCGGACGCAGATGCGCTATTTCACGCAAAAATTCCAGCGAATGGCCCTTTTTCTGCAAAGGGTATGAAAGAGGGTCTGCAACGCCAAGGATCTCTATTTGCTCAGCCTGAATTTCGACCTGTTGTCCTTTGCCCTGTGATGCGACCAGTTTGCCGTTGACGCTTATACAGGCTCCGGTCGTTGCCGGCTTAAGCGTCTCTTCGCCCAGTTTATTTATGTCGGCGACAATCTGTATATTGTGGATCGTCGAACCATCATTCAAGGCAATGAAGGCAACCTGTTTACTTCCCCTTCGCGTGCGTACCCAGCCCTTTATAAGCACATCCGTACCGTACGCATCCATGCGCAAAACATCCGTAATTTTCGTTCTTTTCATAACTGCATCTGTTTATTTCTACTCCATTTATACGTTACTCATAAGCCCCTATCCGGAGTGCGTTTACCTCCTGTTCAGAGAGATAACGCCATTTGCCGCGTCCCAGATGTCTCTTTGTTAATCCGGCAAAATAGACGCGGTCCAGTTTGAGTACATGATAACCCATCGTTTCGAACATCCGTCTTACAATGCGGTTTTTTCCCGAATGAATCTCAATACCTACCTGACTTCTGTCATTTTCGTTTGCGTAACTAATTGCATCCGCATGAATTTCGCCGTCTCCCAGTTCGATGCCGTTTGCCAGTTTTTCCATGTCTTCGACCGCTACTTCGTGGTCCAGCCATACGTGATAGATCTTTTTCTTCTTATAAGAAGGATGCGTCAGTTTAGCGGCCATTTCGCCGTCGTTGGTGAGCAACAGTACGCCGGTTGTATTGCGGTCTAAGCGTCCGACCGGGTAAATGCGTTCCTGACAGGCGTTTTTGACCAGATCCATCACCGTTTGCCGGTTTTGGGGATCGTCGGATGTGGTCACGCAGTTTTTCGGTTTGTTCAGCAGGATATACACTTTGCTTTCCAACTGTACCGACTGGTCCTGGAAGGAGACTTTGTCCAGGCGCGTTATTTTTGTTCCGAGGGCGGTCACTATTTCGCTGTTTACTTTTACAACGCCTGCCTGTATAAAGTCATCCGCTTCACGGCGCGAGCAAACTCCGGCATTGGCCAGGTATTTGTTCAGACGTATCGGCGCCGCAGGGTCGGTGATGACTTCCTGATATTTTACGGGTTTCGGGAGGCTGTGCTTTGAATAAGTGTTGCGTCCGCCGGGTGCGGGTTTGCGCATATTGGGGCCTCCTCCTCCGGGCCTTCTCTGTGGGTATCCTCCTGCCGGATTGTATCCGCCCGGGTTGTATCCACCCTGGTTGTAGCCTGCCGGGTTGTATCTGCCTTGGTTGTAGCCGCCGCCTGTCTGGTTGTAGCCGCCTGCCTGATTGTAGCCGCCGCTGCCCGGGTGATGGCTTCGCTGGTAGTGTCCGCCCGGGCGGTTGCTTCCTCCCCCCTGGTCGTAGTTTCTCCGTTGCGGATATCCTCCTCCCGGATTATTATAGCTGCGTCTTTGCGGGTAGCCGCTCTGACCGCTTCCCTGCTGCGGGTAATTACGTTGCGGATACCCGCCGCCGCTATATTCTCCCGGCTGATGATAACTTCTTCTCGGCTGGTAGCCGCTGTCTCCGGAATAATATCTGTTGTCGGAATCATATTCTCCTCCTCCCGGTGACTGGCGTCTCGGTCTCGTCTCGTCTTCTTCTTTCGGTTGATAGGGGCGTGGCTGGTAGGGCGTCGATTGCCGGGTCTGTCCGTAGACCGGCTGATACGGCCGGCTGGTCGTTATGGATGGCCGGTTGTAGTCTATTTTACGCGTGTCTTTGATACGTAAGCGTTTTCCTTTGGGTTTTTCGCCTGCGTTTTCAGGGGTATTTTGTCCATACTCTCCATTTTCATTTCCCGGTGTCGCTTTCGGGTCGTTTTCTTCTGTAAAGTCCATGTATTTTATTTTTTAGTTTGAATATAGTTGCAATCTCACGATTACGTTGATAAAAGTACGTACACTCATGTTAGATACCTGTATAATTCTGTGGGGTAATTGCCTTCAATTCGTTTTTAATATCTTCTTTCACATGCAGGGAATTGATAAGGCGATGTATTGATTGTTTTGTTATTGTTTCGTTGATGCGGGTCCATTCTTTTAGCGTTTCATACGGTTCCGGGTAGTTTTCACGGCGCAGTATCGTCTGAATGGCTTCCGCGACGACGGCCCAGTGATTGTTTAGTTCGCTTGCAATCGCTTCGCTGTTCAGAAGCAGTTTATTCAGCCCTTTAGTGATGCTTTTGAGGGCGATCGTCGTATGGGCGAGCGGGATTCCGATGTTCCGCAGGACGGTCGAATCGGTCAGATCCCGTTGCAGGCGCGACAGGGGCAGTTTGTTGCTCAGGTGCCGCCATGTTGCGTTTGCGATTCCGAGGTTGCCTTCCGCGTTTTCGAAATCAATCGGATTTATCTTGTGCGGCATGGCGGATGAGCCGACTTCTCCGGGTGTTATCTTTTGCTTGAAGTAGTCCATGGAGATGTACTGCCAGAAGTCGCGGCACAGGTCGATGCATATTGTGTTGATGCGGCAGAATCCGTCGAACAGCGCTGCCAGATTGTCATAGTTGGATATCTGCGTGGTCCATTCTTCGCGTTCCAGGCCCAGGTGTTGGCGAACGAAGCGGTTGGCGAGCTGTTGCCAGTCGTATGCCGGGAAGGCGACGTGGTGTGCGTTGAAATTTCCGGTTGCGCCGCCGAACTTGACGGACAGGGGCGTTGTTTTTAAAAGTTTCAGTTGCTGTTCCAGCCGGTAGGCGAAGACCATGATTTCTTTGCCCAGTCGGGTAGGGGATGCCGGTTGTCCGTGCGTTTTGGCCAGCATGGGGATTTCTTTCCAGGCTTGGGCGTCTTTTTTCAGGAGGTCGATCAGGGATTGTATTTCCGGATAGTAGATCTTTTCCAGCGCTTCTTTCATCATCAGCGGAATGGAGGTGTTGTTGATGTCCTGCGATGTCAGTCCGAAGTGGATGAATTCTTTGTAGGCCTGCAGGGAATGCGCATCGAAACGTTCTTTTAGAAAGTATTCAACGGCTTTTACGTCATGATTGGTGGTTGTTTCGATCTGCTTAACGCGTGTGGCGTCGGCGGTCGAAAAGGTGCGGTAAAGGTTTCGCAGGTTTTCTTTTTCGTCTGCCAGGGGAAATGATTGCAGGGGGGGGAGCAGTTCGCAGAGAAAGATGAAATATTCGATCTCTACGCGAATGCGGTAACGTATGAATGCCCACTCGGAAAAGTATTCGGAAAGGTTTTCTACTTTGTCTCTGTATCGTCCGTCAACCGGAGAAATGGCTGTTAAAATTGAAAGCTCCATATAAATATCGTAATGCCTTATGCTTTAGCAGAGGCAAAGGTAATACATTATTTTTATAAATGTGTGTCCAACGGAAAAAAAACCTTTTTTTACGGTTTATTTTGTTTGTTTAATGAGGATCCGCTACTCCAGCGTCGTGTCGTCCGGACGGAAACCAGAAAGGTTGTGCGGGTACGCGGTCAGTATACCCGCACAGGCGTCCCGGCGGAAATGTAGCGCTATGGCATCTGAAGGAGGTGGTATGCCGGATCCCCGGTCTGAGGAATACGGTGAAGTGTGGAATAAACGTTAAATATGTGTTTTTCCATGCGTGCCGGTTGCACATAAAAGAATATTACCTACTTTTATGCGGATAATTCTTATAGAGTAAGGTGATGGATCTTAATTTCAGTGCGTGTATTGTCTTTCTATACCTGATAAAAGTGAACGGGCGAGGGGAGTTTCCTTTCTTGGAATCATTCCGACC
>JAIRSN010000040.1 GCA_031255425.1 Dysgonamonadaceae bacterium | reverse complement strand
AAAATGCTTTCGAGCGTACCGGGACTGTCCACCAGCATATTCCCGGTAGAAGACCCCATAAAAACCTTGACGGCAGCCGCCCGGCGGGCGCCTTCCCTTTTCAGTTCGTCCCGGTTGTCGTTGGTGGCGCCGATAAAGAACGAATAGTTGGCAAGAGCGTTTTCCGCCGCCCGGTCGAACTTGTCGTTCAGCGCCTCCACCGTTACCGTTTGCGGAAGCGTGTTGGGCATATCCATAAACGAAGTAATCCCGCCGGCAACCGCCGCCCGCGATTCGCTGCGGATGTCGCCCTTGTGCGTTAAGCCCGGTTCGCGGAAATGCACCTGGTCGTCGATCATTCCCGGCAGGAGCAGCAAGCCCTTGGCGGGAATGACCCGGAGGCGTTTCCCGGCGGCAATACCGGCGATCAGGCGGAGGAAAAGCCCGGCAAACGACAGGGGATTGCGCGCGAGGCTTGCCACGGCAGCGATCCGTTCGCCGGCTATCAGGACGGATGCGCGGTAGGACGCGCCCTCGTTCGTCAGCGTTGCGTTTCGTATCAGAATCATTTACAGGGATTTCTTGTATTTACGGAAAAGGCTGTTCCATCTTAGTTGAATCACGCCGAACAGCGCCTCACTGAAAATGCCGCTGTTCATCTTGGACGTGCCTTCTTCCCGGTTGATAAAGATGATGGGGACTTCTTCCAACCGGAAACCGCATTGGTAAACGGTGTATTTCATTTCGATCTGAAAAGCATACCCCTTGAATTTGATCTTGTCCAAGTCGATGGTTTCCAGCACTTCCCGGCGGTAACATTTGAAGCCGGCGGTTGTATCGTGTATCTTCATTCCGGAAACAAACTGCACGTATTTGGAAGCAAAATAGGAAAGAAGCACGCGCGACATGGGCCAATTCACCACATTCACGCCGGAGATATAGCGGGAACCGATGGCGACATCCGCGCGTTTTTCCGCACAGGGAGTATACAGGCGGATCAGGTCGTCCGGGTTGTGCGAAAAATCGGCATCCATTTCGAAAATGTATTCGTACCGGCGTTGCAAGCTCCATTTGAAGCCGGCGATGTAGGCGGTTCCGAGACCCAGTTTCCCTTCCCGTTCGATCATAAACAGGCGTTCCGGAAATTCGTTTTGCAGGCGCTTCACAATCTGTCCGGTTCCGTCGGGCGAGCCGTCTTCTACTACTAAAATATCGAAAGGGTGGGGCAAGGAAACGATTTTGCGGATGATTTTTTCAATGTTTTCCTTTTCATTGTAAGTCGGGATAATAACGATGCTATTGCTCATTTATTTTTGATTTATTACCCTTCAAAGGTACGACTATTTGTTTATTATCGCTAATTTTGCGCAAATTTTATGATTTTGAAAGATTCGGTTTTACAAGCTATTTATGCCCGGCACGCCGGTATAAACGCGGTTGTTTCTTCGCCGCCCGGCACGGATGTCTACCTGAAAGGCTTGGCAGGTTCGGCGGCAAGCCTGGTTTGCGCGACGCTTTTCACCCGGTTGAAAGAACACCCTTTCCTTTGCGTCTTGAGCGACCCGGAAGACGCCGGTTATTTTTACCACGATTGTTGCCGGTTGCTGAACGACGCCGATGTGCTGTTTTTCCCTTCCTTATTTAAACGGAACATCCGCTACGGGCAACGGGACCCCGCCTGCGAGATTCTTCGCACCGAAGTGCTGAGCCGACTGAACAACCGCGGCGCACCCTGCCTGATCGTCACCTGCCCGGAGGCGCTGGCGGAGAAAGTTGTTTCCGGGAAAGCTTTAAAGAATAATACCCTGTCCGTACAGGTAAAAGAAGCCGTCGATTCGCAGTTTGTGGCGGATGTCCTGGACTCGTACGGATTCGAGCGGACGGACTATGTGTACGAGCCGGGGCAATACGCCGTCCGGGGTTCGATTATCGACGTGTTTTCTTTCTCGGACGAATACCCTTACCGGCTGGACTTTTTCGGGAATGAGGTGGAAAGCATCCGCCGGTTCGATGTGGAAACGCAGTTGTCGATCGAGCGGCTGGATACGATTTCGATTATTTCGGGGCAATCCGGCGATGCCGACACGACGCTGTTCTCCTATTTGCCCGAAACCACGAGACTCGTGTTCCGGAAGGAAGACCGGTGCTACGAGAAAATCCATTCGCTGTGGAACGAAGAACCGGTGCTGAACCACGAAGAATCCTTTTCCTCGCTCGAACAGATACGGCTTTTCCTGACTCCGGAAGAAGACCTCCGGCGCCTCGCGGCGCGTTATACCCGCCTGCACCTGGGCGCTCCTCCCGTTCACACCCAAGGGCGCTACGACCTGGTGACGTTTTTTACCGAGCCGCAGGAATCGTACCACAAAAACTTCGAACGGGTGTCGGCGGCATTCAAGGAGAAACTCGCGGAAAATTATCAAATCTATATATTGAGTAATAACGAGAAGCAGATCCAACGCATCGAATCCATCTTCCGGGACCGGGGCGATAACATCCGCTTTACGCCGGTTTTGCAGCCGGTTCACGAAGGGTTTACGGATCATACCTTGCGGGTTTGCGTGTTCACCGACCACCAACTGTTCGACCGCTTCCATAAATACAGCCTGAAGTCCGAGAAAGTCCGTTCCGGGAAAGTCGCGCTGTCGCTCAAAGAGCTGCAACAGTTCCGGCAGGGCGATTACCTGGTGCATATCGATCACGGCGTCGGGAAGTTCGGCGGACTGGTACACACGGAGATCAACGGGAAAATGCAGGAAGTGATCAAAATGACTTTTTTGAACGACGACATGATTTTCGTCAGTATCCATAACCTGCACAAGATTTCCAAATACAAAGGAAAAGAAAACGAACCGCCCCGGCTGAACAAGCTGGGTTCGGGCGCGTGGGAAAACCTGAAAAACAGAACCAAGAAAAAGGTCAAGGACATTGCCAAGGAACTTATCTTGCTTTATTCCAAGCGGAGGGAGGAACAGGGCTTTGCCTTTTCGCCCGACACCTACTTGCAGAAAGAGCTGGAAGCCTCTTTTATCTACGAGGATACGCCGGACCAGTTGAAGGCGACAAACGACGTCAAGCAGGATATGGAAACGTCCCGCCCGATGGACCGGTTGATCTGCGGGGACGTCGGGTTCGGGAAAACGGAAGTGGCGATTCGCGCCGCATTCAAGGCGGTGGTCGACGGGAAGCAGGTCGCCGTGCTGGTTCCGACCACCTTGCTGGCTTACCAGCATTACAACACCTTTAAGGAACGTTTGTCGGACTTTCCGGTGACCGTCGATTATCTTTCCCGTGCGCGAACGGGCAAAGCCGCCAAAGAAACCCTGCAACGGCTGAAGGAACGAAAGATCGACATCCTGATCGGTACGCACCGCCTGATTGGTTCGGATGTCCGTTTTAATAACCTGGGACTGCTGATTATCGACGAGGAACAGAAATTCGGCGTTTCGGTGAAAGAGAAACTCCGGCACCTGAAAGTCAACGTCGACACGCTGACCCTGACCGCGACGCCTATCCCCCGCACCCTGCAATTCAGCCTGATGGGTGCGCGCGACTTGTCGAATATCGCCACGCCTCCCCCCAACCGTTACCCGATTCAGACGGAGATACACCGTTTCGGGGGGGATATTATCCGGGAGGCGGTGAATGCCGAGATGAGCCGCAACGGGCAGGTTTTCATTGTCAACAACCGGATTTCCGGACTGGGTGAGATTGAAACGCTGGTGAGGAAAGAGGTGCCGGACGCACGCATCGCAATCGGTCACGGGCAGATGGAACCGGCTGTCCTGGAACAGGTCATCACCGATTTTGTCCACTACGAATACGATGTGCTGATTGCGACGTCCATCATCGAAAACGGGATCGACATTCCGAACGCAAACACGATATTGGTGGTGAATGCCCAGCACTTCGGGCTGAGCGATTTGCACCAGTTGCGGGGCAGGGTGGGGCGAAGCAACCGGAAGGCGTTCTGTTACCTTCTTTCGCCTCCGCTTCACCTGTTAACTCCCGAAGCGCGAAGGCGGTTGCAGGCGATTGAGAATTTCTCGGAACTGGGCGGCGGCATTCATATTGCGATGCAGGACCTGGATATTCGCGGCGCCGGAAATATGCTGGGCGCCGAACAGAGCGGGTTTATCGCAGACCTGGGCTACGAAACCTACCAGCGGATACTGTCGGAGGCGGTTCAGGAACTGAAGAACGAGGAATTTGCCGACTTGTACAAAAACGAAAACCAGGTGGATACGGGCGAAAACTATGTGACGGAAACCAGTGTGGAAAGCGACCTGGAAGTGCTGTTCCCCGCCTCGTATATCCCCAGCGATTCGGAGCGGATTCTGCTCTACCGCGAGCTGGACGCAATGGAAGACGAGACCGGCATCGAGCAGTTCCGCCTGAAACTGCAAGACCGGTTCGGGACAATTCCGCAACAGGGCGAGGATCTGATTCGCATCGTCCGGCTTCGCTGCCTTGCCCGGAAGCTCGGCATCGAGAAAATCGCGCTCAAGAACGGCAAAATGACGCTTTACCTGATTCACCGTTTCGACTCCCCCTACTACCGGAGCGAGGCGTTCGACCGGCTGTTGGAGTTTGTGAAAAGGGACTACAAGCGCTGCCGGCTGAGCGAAAAGAACGACCGGCGCCTGCTGACGGTTCAGGCGATTCATTCGGTCGAAGAAGCGGAAACCCTCCTGCGGAAAATCTGACGGATTTGCAAAACCGGGATAAAAAACGGATCTTTGCCTTTCGTTCATTAAAACATAAAAGACATGATAACTCGAAGTAAATTAACAAAAAGTCATTTTGAAAAAAACATTTCAGGGAAACAAGTGGGTTTATTTATCCTTCAAAACGAAAGTGGTACGGAAATGACGGTGACGAACTACGGAGCGAAAATTGTTTCGTTGTGCGTGCCGGACCGGAGCGGGCGATGGGTCGATGTGGTCCTGGGCAAAAGTTCTGCGGAGGAATATTCGGACGACCGGGAGCCGTATTTCGGCGCCGTCTGCGGGCGAACGGCTAACCGGATTGCCGGCGGCCGCTTTTCGTTGGACGGTGTCGCGTACACCCTGGCGGTCAACAACGGTCCGAACAGCCTGCACGGTGGGCTGAAAGGCTTCAACGCCGTCGTCTGGGACGCCAAACCCCTCGACCGGCAGACGCTCGAACTGACCTACCTGTCCGCCGACGGCGAAGAGGGTTTCCCCGGCAACCTGACGGTCTGCGTGAGGTACACGCTGACGGACGACAACGCGGTCGAGATAGCTTACCGGGCAACCACCGACCGGGCGACCTTGATCAACTTAACCAATCATTCCTATTTCAACCTTTCCGGCGAGGGCGATCCGTCCGTCGGCGATCACGAATTGCAGATCAATGCGGACACGTTCCTGCCGACCAACGACGTCGCCATTCCCTTCGGCAAGCCGGAACCGGTGGCAGGTACGCCTTTCGATTTCCGTTCCCCGCACACCATCGGCGAACGAATCGACCACGAAGACACGCAGTTGGTCTACGGCAACGGGTACGACCATACGTTTATCCTGAACAAAGCAGGCGCGGAACCGGCGTTTGCCGCGCGGGCGCTTTCCCCCAAGACCGGCATCGTGATGGAAACATACACGACCGAACCGGGTGTCCAACTTTACACGGGCAATTACCTGGACGGCAGTTTCAGGGGGAAAAACGGGCATACGTATCCCCGCCGTTCGGCTTTTTGCCTGGAAACGCAACACTATCCCGACAGTATTCATCAACCGGATTATCCGTCCACCGTGCTTCGACCGGGGGAAGTCTTCGAGTCGAAAACGGTTTATCGCTTCCGGACGGTGGGATAAAGGTTGGAAAGTGACTTCCGGAGTACTGGAGGCGCAGCCTCTTTTATATTTTTGGGAGGCACGGCATATCGGCTTGGCTGCGGGTTATCATCATCCTATACCTATACCTATACCTATACCTATACCTATACATATAATGAATAATAAAACGCAGGATGCCGTTTTCTATGTTTCGCAAATAGTAAACGCGGCTGCGCCGGCGCAGCCAACCCGCAGGGTTGAATATGAGTAACCCCGGGTGTCAACCCGGGGGGAGAGCATGCCACCCTACACACGACCCCGCAGGGGTCGAATAATAAAGGGTATAATTCAACCCGTTCCGGGTTGTGCGGATAGGCGGGATTCCTCTGGGGCTGACTAAAAAGCCCTCATTCGTATTTTTCGTCACTTCTTTCCATCCGGCAGA
>JAIRSN010000027.1 GCA_031255425.1 Dysgonamonadaceae bacterium | reverse complement strand
CCGAAGTGCTTCGCAACGAGGAATCAAAAAGGGAAAGTTTGTATAAGTGAGGAGAAATAAAACAGCAGGGTACGCAAGAAGGAGTTATCGTTCGCGTACCCTGCTGTTTGTATTGTTTTTACGCTATCACACCGGACTATAAAATCACCTTATAACTTTCGGTATATCCGGCGTATTGTATTTTCAAAATATAGATTCCCCGTTTCAGCATCGGACGAAGTTCCGAGCCGCCCGCTTCGATGGGGTATTCGCCTAATTTTGTTCCGGTTGCATCGTAGAGAACCGCATTCCCCTTTTCTCCGGAACGCACCTGAATGGTTTGGTTCTCCGTCCAGACCTTATTGTTTTTTGCGAAACCGGCGACGGAAGTAAAATCTTTTCCGTACGTAACGTCGTCGATATAGTAAACGACCGAATTTTGGGTGCCGCCGAGCGCAGAAAAACGGAAGCCCATGAAAAACACATCCGCCAGTTCCTGCCCGGTAAGATCAATTCGATATTCGCGCCATTCGCCGTTAAAGTCGGGACTGTCCGGAATATCCAAACCGTCTATCTTTACCTTATAGACGTCTTCCGCATCTTCCGCATCCATGTAATAGAGTTCCAGCGAGGCGTCGCTATTTTCCAGTATCAAATCGCCCATCACCCTGAAAGTAAATATTTTGCTCACCGACTGAATAAAGTCCAGCGGCGGAGTGATCAACCACATCTCATACGGATCGGGCGCCGTATTGATCGAATTGAATGCGGTCACTTTCGCGGCGAAGTTGTTGTCTTCGAAACGGTATCCCCACCATGCCCGGTAATTTTGTTCGGCGATGTTTTTCCAACCGCTCAACGATAAAGCGCGGTTATGGACTCCCGTGTCGAACGTTTCTTCCAAAAGGGCAACCGGGTTGGAGAGGTCTAACGGATAACTGTCGCCCTCTTTTTCCGGTTCGGTAAGACTGCCGGTTGCCGTCCCGGACAGGTCGACAAATGCAGACACCGCTCCGGCGGCATAGATTTCCAGTCGTTTGGAGAAAGTCCCCTCGGCGGTCGGCGCAAAGATCACTTTCACCGTGTTTGTTCCGTTTTTAACCGGACCTCCCGAATAGGTAAAGAACCCCGGTCCCTCTCCGACAATCCGGGCAAGAGGCCAATCGTCCAGATTCGCAGTCGTGACGGTTACTTCCAAGGTGTCTTTTTTCCCCACTTCGGTCGTGAAAGACAAAGAAACCGGATCGGCGGTAATGCTGGCAGGATTGCTTGGATCAATGGCTTTTCCTTTGAGTGAAACCGTTTTATTGATGGCAGTAGCCCCGGTGCAGTCGAAAGACAGGACAGCCGTATGCGCCCCCGTCGTCGCCGGACGGTAAGTGATTGTCAGTTCCGTTGTCGTTTGTGCGGCGGGAATCGAAGTGGCGGACGACGTAAAGTAGCTGCTGTTTGCTCCCGTCACGGCAATCGCGACAGCCGAAGGAAGGTTTCCGGTCGTAATCGTCAGCTTTTGCATATCCACAGGCGCATTGACGGTCGTCGAAACTTCCGGCAGGCTTTGGGGAGTAATATCCATATACGGTTCTTTGCTGCCCGTGTTTTTGAAACTGATGTCGTCAAAAATCACGACCGCATTTGCCGGAACCTTGATTTGGATAGCGAAAGAAGTGGCATTTTTCGGCACGGACGTCCGGATGGCTTCCGTTGCCCAAGTCCCTGCGGCAGAAGTGAGATCGGTTTTCAGCTTGTCCTCATCGTGCGAGGCGTCTACATTGCCGCCTCCCCAGGCACAAGCCAACTGGACATCATTGTAATTTCCGGCGCTCGCCACTACATGGTAATTGATTATCAATTCGTAAACATCCCCCCTCACAAACGCGGGGCTCGGATTGGTGAGCGTCTGTCCCAACAACACATTGGAACCTCCGGTAATTTTCACGGCATAGTTTCCGCTCTTTTTGATGACGGGTTCCTTGGTTATTCCGTTCTGAGTGTCCCAATCGACAGGTTTTTCACCCGGAAATCCGCTGCCCCATTCTTCGAATCCGGAATTGTCGACCAATCCGCCATCGGGAGGCGTTACAACCGGTTGCGTGGCGGTCCATGTGACCGGCAATGTTTTTTGCGTCAACCCTTCGCTGTCGAACAGGAGCGTAGCGGAAGTCATTGTTTCGTTGACCGGCGTCAGCGTAAGAGTCAAATTATACCCGCCGGCAGCCTCTGCCTGCGCTTTGGTGATGGTGGTTGTGCCGGGTTCAAGTTCGGCAGGAACACCGGTTATCGTAATATCGCCTTCCAGATTTTCCCCTTTTACAAGAATCGTTTTTGAGGGCGATTCGCCTATCGTTATGGCTCCGAACGCCGCTATCGCGGGAGACAGTGTGAGCGCGGGCACAGGAACGGGCGGCGTCTGCGAATCAAACAAGCCCGCCCAGGTGGTGGAAACCCGGATGGCGTCGATGATAACATGGGGGGAATGACGAGGAAAAGCGGACGCTGCCTGGTTTAATTCGACAGCCGCAAGTCCCCTGTTGACATTCGCATCCGTACCCGATTGCGCCTCGTATATTGCGTTGGGAGTGGCCGGCTCTGTTCCGACCGCATTTATGAACAAAGATACTTTATCATTCGTATTTCCTTCTATTACTTCATATTTGGCAATTATCAAGTAGGTTTCGTTCAAATTATACTCATCTACGGCATTATAAGCCGCAGTGTAATTCGACCGGGAGACTCCGATTTTGATTTTACCGGCAATACTTCCCTCTTTAACAAATATCCCTGCATACGCATTTCCAGAGCTGCCATCCGAATAAGCCGCTGTCGTTTTCTCTACAAAATTGAAAAAATAAGCCTCCGCAGTAGCCTCCGGATTGGATTCTTTACCAACACTTTTGAAGTTCGCTAAAAAAGATACATAAACAGTGGAATTTCCGGTTCCTTCATCGCTGAATTTTCTCTTCAAATCCTGCCCGCCTACAGTAGCGTTTAATTCCACCGCATTCCCCATCGCCTGGTCCTGGTAGCCGGAATAAGTCAACGACGGACTTACTACCTGAATCGGAGCTTCCGCATGGCTGCCATATTTCACCCAACCAGCCGTGCCTTCACCTCCCTGTCCATACAAATTACCGGCAGGATAATTAAAATCCTCCGTCAACAGTCGCTGTGCATTTCCCAAAAACGGCGCACAGCACAAAAACAATAAAAAAACGCCCGTAAGAATGTTTTTTCTCTTTTTAAGTACAATTGCTTTCATAATATTTTTTTTATAGAATTATATAATGCTATCCTTATTTTTTAAAAATTGCACGATAAACAAAGGTAAAGTATTTCTTCTGATTCACAATGAAAAAAAATCGAATAATTTTTCATCTATAAAAACTCTTTCGCAAGAGGCGGCGGCGGACAGGAGGACTGCTTCCCCAAAAAAATAAAAGCGGCTGCGCCGCCGGGAGCCCCGCAAGTCACTTTCCAACTGAATTCACGTTTGCGGGAGCCCCGCAAGTCACTTTCCAACTGAATTCACGTTTGCGGGAGCCCCGCAAGTAACTTTCCAACTGAATTCACGTTTGCGGGGCTCCCGCAAGCAACTTTCCAACCGAATTCTCGTTTGCGGGGCTCCCGCAAGTAACTTTCCAACTGAATTCTCGTTTGCGGGGCTCCCGCAAGTAACTTTCCAACCGAATTCTCGTTTGCGGGGCTCCCGCAAGCAACTTTCCAACTGAATTCTCGTTTGCGGGAGCCCCGCAAGTAACTTTCACTTTCAATTGTTATTTGCGGGAGCCCCGCAACGTACTTTTTGATAGCATTCATGGTTGTGGAAGCTCCGCAAGTTACATTTTGATAAACGCCTTTTTTGCGGACACGCAGTATCTTTTCTTTTTCGGGGAAGCAGTGTCCGATTGAATGCGTTGACCCTGTTCAACTGCCGTTACGGGTTGTGCAATCCATTAAATTGTCGTAAATTTGCGTGGAAATAAAAAACAAATCATACAAATCATAGAATGTTGACCGTAGAAAAGATTGGAGGAACGTCCATGTCGCAGTTCGGAGAATGTCTGAACAACATCATCAAACTAAATCGAACGGAAGAAACGATGTACAATCGTATTTTTGTGGTTTCTGCCTACAATAACGTGACCAACTGGTTATTGGAACATAAAAAAACAGGCGAACCGGGCGTTTACACTCAATTTCTCCATAACGAAGAGTATGAAATTGCACTGGACGAACTTTGTAATAAACTGTTACATATAAATAAATCCCTCGAAACGACCGGGTTGAATTTGTCTGAGGCAAACAGTTTTATAGAATACCGCATCGAGCAGGCAAAAATCTATCTTTCATCGATGTATCAGGTGATTGCATCCGGATACGTCGAGAAAAGCAATATCTATCTGGCAGCAAGAGAAATACTGGCGTCTTTGGGCGAAGCACATTCTGCGTGGAATACGGTGAATATCCTTAACAACCACGGAATTAACGCAACATTCATCGACCTTTGCGGTTTCAACGATAACGAACCGTTAACGATTGACGAACGCATCCACAAGGCATTCCAGGGAATCGACTTTTCAAAAACATTGTGCAT
>JAIRSN010000237.1 GCA_031255425.1 Dysgonamonadaceae bacterium | reverse complement strand
TGGCGGCGGCTTACAAATCCCACTGCATCAGCTCGGCGAGCGTGAGGTGCAACTCGCGCTCGATGTCGAGCATCTCCGCGGCGGCGTCGAAATAGAGGCCGGCGTCGAGCAAATATTCGGTGAGGGACACTTCGCCCACTTCCAACGCTTGCTGCAACAGGCGCGTGTTGTCCGCCCCTTGCAGTTGCGCCCGGTATTCCCGCAGCAGTTGGTCGAGCGTTGCGGCTTTTTGGTGCAGGGCTTTCGCTTCGTTGTAATAACGTGCGCGCGCGTCCTCCTCTTTCAGTCGCCCCGCCTGAAGTTGTGCCTTCGACTGCCGCACCGTCCGGCGATTTTCCCAGAGCGGCAGGCTGACGCCGACCGTCACCCCGCGAAAATGCTCCGCCGGCGTCTTTTCGCTCATGTATCCGGCGGATATTTTGGGCAGGTTCAGGGAACGCCGGAGGTTCAGTTGCCAGCGGTTCTGCTCGGTTTCTTCTTTCAGGTAGGCGAGCGTGAGATTTTTCGCCTTCAATTCATCAAAAAGCAACTCAAAGTCGGCGGAAAGTAGCACCGGTTCGAATGTGGTATCGGTGAACGCGACCGGCATGCCCCCGTTGAGGCGCGCAAGTTCGGCGGAAAGGGAGGCTTTCTCCGCCGCCGCGGAAGCCAGCTCCTTGCGTGCGGAAACAGCGTTGAGCAAGGCACGGTTGTAGTCCAGCCGGTTGATTTCGCCGGCGTCCAGCTTGCGGCGGCAGGCCTCCGCCGTGCTTTCGGCACGCAGGGCTTTGCTGCGCAACGCCTCGTGCCGGGCATTTTGGTAGGTCAGTTCGATGCAGAGGCGTTTGGCTTCGAGCAACAGGTCTTTCCGCTCGATTCGGTAGCGCAGGTCGGACCGGCGATCCTGCACCGCGGCGTTTTTTTTCCGGTAATAATAGGCAGTCGGGAAGTCGAAATTCTGATTGACAGCCACGTCGGTGCGATTTCCGGCTTCCGGCCGGCTTCCCCACAGGTAATGATACTCTACGGTGGGATTTTCCGGGGAAAGTCCCGTCCGGTTTCCGGCTTTTTCGGCCTCCGTTTGCTTGCGCAAGACCGACAGGGCGGTGTTGTTCTGTTCGATTTGCGTCAGGACGCCGGTACTCCGGATGTTCTGGCTACACGCCAGGCAAATGCCTGCCAGAAAAAGGCTTATTTTTCGTTTCATAGGATTGTTTTTTTTGTGTTTGACAATTCCAACCGCTCGTACAGCAGCGGCAGGATGTAAATATTCAGCACGGTAGAGGTGATTAAGCCGCCGAGAATGACCACTGCCATCGGGCTTTGGATCTCGTTGCCGGGTTTGTCGCCGTTGATGACCAGCGGCAACAGGGCAAGCCCCGCCGTGACCGTCGTCATCAGGATGGCGTTGAGCCGGTCGGCCGATCCGCTCAGGACGGTTTGGCGCAGCGGCGTCTGTTGCGCCCTCAGTTGCCGGTATTTGGAGATTAACAGGATGCCGTTGCGCGTGGCAATCCCAAAGAGGGCGATAAACCCGATAATGGCGGGGATACTCAATATCCCGGAGGAAAAAAATACCGCTACGACGCCGCCGATAAGGGCGAGGGGCAGGTTCAGCAGGACCAGTCCCGCCAGCCGGACGTCTTTGAACTCCTGAAACAACAGCAGGAAGATGACGGCGAGGGCAAGGATGGAGGTCAGCCACAGGGTGCGGGAGGCGCGGCGGGCGCTCTCGAACTGTCCGCCGTATTCGATGCGGTAATTTTCCGGGAGCGTCAGTTTCGTTTCGATGGTCTTTTGAATATCCTTTGCGACGGAACCCAAATCGCGCCCGGCGACGTTGACCGAAACCGTGATTTTCCGCTGCACATTCTCGCGGCTGATGGAATTAGGCCCGGCGGTGGAACGGATTTCCGCCACTTCTTCCAACGGCACCTTTCCGCCCGTCCCCGTGTCGATCAGCGCCGACCGGATTCCTTCCAGGGTGGACGTATATTCCGGGCTTAAGCGCAACACAAGGTCGACGTTCCGCTGGTTTTCATAGATTTCGGATAATTTTTCCCCGGCAAACGCCCATTTTACAAAGCGGTTGAAGTCCCGCACCGAAATACCGTGTTGCGCCAGCATCTCCCTGTTGGGCGATATTCGGATTTCGGGGATTTCCGTCTGTTGCTCCACGTTTACATCGGCTACTCCCGGGACGCCGGACAGCACGCTTCGGACCTGATTCCCCAGCGTGAACAGGCGGTTCAGGTCGTTGCCGAAAATTTTGACGGCGATGTTGGCGCGCGTCCCGGACAGGAGGTGGTCGATGCGGTGCCCGACCGGTTGTCCCACGGTGGTCGACACGCCGGGCACGCCGGAGAGCGTCTCCCGCACGTGTTTCAGGAATTTTTCCTGCGAAAGACGCCCCAATTCGTAGTTGACGTCAATTTCAAACGCATTGACGGGCATCGAATGTTCGTCGAGGTCGCCGCGTCCCGTTCGCCTGGCGGTCGTTTTCACTTCGGAGAGCGTCAGGAGGGCTTCTTCCATTAATTTGCCCGCGCGGTCGGTCTCGTCTAAGGAGATTCCCGGCTTGCAAACGGCAGAGATGGTCAGCGCGCCCTCGTTAAAGTCCGGAAGGAAGGATGTTCCCATATAAAAACTCATTACCACGCCCGTCAGGAATAAGCCGGCGGTCGTGCCGAGTACCGTTTTCCTGTGTTTCAACGCCCGTACCAATGATTTTTCATAACGGATGGCAAGAAAAGCCGAGAGCCTGCTGTCCTTTTGGTTGCGGCTCAGGTATTTTTCGTCCGATAAAAGCAATTGGCAGAGCAAGGGGGTCAGCGTCATGGCGACAATCAGCGACATAAACAGGGCAATGATGTACGCGATGCCCAGCGGACGGAGCATCCTGCCTTCCATTCCGGAAAGGAAAAACAAAGGAACGAACGCGGCAATGATAATCAGCGTGGCGTTGATGATCGACGCCCGGATTTCGCGCGACGCCCGGAAAATAACCCGGATCGCCGGCTCTTTTTTGCCCCCTTTCAGGTGATTTTGCCGCAGGCGCTTGTAAACATTTTCCACATCGATTACGGCATCGTCCACCAGCGAACCGATGGCGATGCACATTCCGCCGAGCGTCATGGTATTGATGTTGATGCCCGCCAGGTACATCACAAGAATAGACCCAAGAAGGGACAGCGGGATGGCAACGACGGAGATAATCGTCGTCCGGAAGCTCGCCAGAAACAAAAACAGGATCAGGATCACGCAAACGGCGCCTTCGACCAACGCACGGGAGACATTATTTACCGACGTTTTGATAAATCCCGCCTGCCGGAAGATTCCGGTGTCTACTTTGACCTGCGGCGGCAACACACTTTGCAGTTCTTTCAGGTTCCGTTCGATGTTTTGGGTCACCCGCAGCGTATTGGAATTGGGCTGTTTGGATACGGAGATAATCACGGCGGGCGCGGCGTTCAGCGATGCGGTGCCCATCCGGAGCGCGGCGCCGGTGTTCACCTCCGCCACGTCGTGGAGATACACCGGGCGGCCGGCGTTCATCTTCACCAGCGAGTTTCCCATCTCCTCCGGGTCGTTGGTCCGCGCCATTCCGCGGAGGATGTACTCGTTTCCGTATTCGCGCACCACCCCTCCGGCGGAATTTTCCGAAAGCGAGGCGCACACCTCCGCCACTTCGTTCATCGTCACGCCGTATTGCTTCATCCGCTCCGGATGCACCAGCACCTGGTACTGCTTTTCCTCGCCGCCGATAATCGTTACCTGCGAAACACCCGCCGCCCGGAGGATCGCCGGCCGGATAACCTGCTCCGCCAACGTCCGCAGAGCCATCCCCGGCACCGAGTCGGATTGCAGGCCGATAAAAAGGATTTCGCCCATCACGCTCGACTGCGGCGCCAGCACCGGTTGGATGCCATCGGGCATTGTTCCGGTCAGCGTCTGCATCTTTTCGCCGACCATCTGCCGCGCCCTGAAAATATCGGTTCCCCAATCAAACTCCACCCAGACGAAAGAGTGTCCTTGCAGGGAGGAAGAACGGATCCGGCGCACATCTGCCGTTCCGTTTACAGCCGTTTCGATGGGAAAAGTCACCAGCCGTTCCACCTCTTCGGCAGCCATGCCCGTGGCGTCGGTCATTACGACAACCGTCGGCGCCGTCAGGTCGGGCAAGACGTCAATATCCATTTTCCCTGCCGTGTAAATGCCGGCAATAATCAACAGCGCTGTCGCCAACAGCACAAACAGCTTGTTGCGAAGCGAAAAGGCGATAATCTTATTCAACATTCCGCCTTGTTTCTGATTCAGATCATTCATAATTGGAATAATAAAGGGTTAATGAACATGTCCGGCTTCGCTTTCCGTGCCTCCTCCGGCTTGCGTCAGCTTGACGGATACCGCGCCCCGGGTCACAACGACGTCGCCGGCTGCCAGTCCGGAACGAATTTCCGTGCGGATGCCGTCGGACGCGCCGGTTTCTACTTCTCTTTTCTCAAACGATTCGGGCGAATGTTGCACAAATACGGAATAGATGCCCTGCTCTTCCATAAGCGAAGCCTTCGGAACGGTGAGCGCGGGCTTGCCCTGCTGCAACCGGATAAACACTTCCACCAAACTGCCCGGAAGCAGGTCGCCCCGGTTGTCCATCCGGAACGTGACGGGCAACATCCCGTTCTCCTCGTTGACCGCTTTGCCACAGGAGAGCAATTTCCCGTTCAGTTCTTCCAGCGAATAGGTTCGCCGCCCGTTTATTGCGCGGAAATTGGCGGACGCAACGGCAGGCAGGTCCGGCGCATACTTCATCCGGACATCCGCTTTCAGGAAAAGCGACTGGTTTCCGGAAACGCTCGCCAACGGTTGCCCGGCGTTCACAAACTGTCCGTTGGAAACATACACCCGCCGGATAAAACCGTCCACCGGGGATGAAACCGGCTGCCCGCCGGCGGAAAAATTTTCGGTCATCAGCTCATACACCGCCTTCGTTGCCTCGTAAACGCTTTTGATGCCGAGAAATTCCTTTTCGGATACGATTTGATCCTTTTGCAATTCCCGTGCGCGGCGGAAATCCGCTTCCGCCTTCCGGTAGTTGGCGGTCGCTTCGGCAAATTGAGCGGTCACATTGCCCTCGGCGGTCCCCGCACCGGCAACCGTCAGCAGTTTCCGTCCCGCCCGGACCTTCATTCCTTCGACCCAATCGTTGTCGAAGACCACGATTCCGGAGGCTTTGGCAGGCAGAACGGTTTCGTCCGCCAGCGCCGGCTCGATCCGTCCGACGGTTTTAATCGTTTGCCCGAACGGTTCGAGGCGCACGGTTTCGGTTGCCAATCCGATCTTCGCCTGTTGCTCTTTGGTGAAAACCACCACATTCGGGTCTTGATGTTCCGGGTTCTTTTGATTCTCGCGCGAATGATTCGCCTCCCTGTCCGAATGACAAGCTGCAAATAGAAGGCTGCATACAGCCCCCATAAAAATTATTTTTTTCATGAAATGTTTTTTAAATAAGTTAATAGGTAATGCGTAATAAAAAAAGAAGAGGGGATTACGCAACGGGAGGCGCCCGCAAACCCATCCCTGAGGTCACGGCGACAGAAAGATAACTTATTATATAAGGAGTTTGTAGCCTGGGCTGTTCCGCTTCCGTCGAGAAATATTCGGAAGGCAGGAAAAACAGTACCGCTTGCAGCAGCAACGGATCGTGACCGTGCGAAGTGCAGCAGAGAACACAGTGACAGTCTTCCTCTGCCTTGTAAATCGCATCAATTTCCTGATCCAGCTGACACGATTCCCTGTTTTCCCCCCTGTTTTCCTTTCCATCGGGGAAGCACGGATCATCGGGCTGCACCGGTTGATCATTCATTTCGATCAAAGAAAAATGGGGAATCCTGTTGTGGTGATGATGCATCACCACCGAGCTTGCCAGCAGCAAACCGGCGACAACGAAAACAAGCAGGATAGCAGTAAATTTCTTTATCATAAGTCTATAACAACCGGGGTAGATGGCGCAAAGGTAAGCAACTTTTTCCATATACGCAAATGCCCGGCTGCGGGAGGACACGCAGTGTCTTTGAGGCGCAGCCTCTTTTATAATTTTTGAAGCATGGTAATCTGCTTGGCTACGCATAGGGGAAACTTGCCGTGTATCCTAATACACAAAAAGGCTTCCGCCGACAAATTCCCTCAATAAAGAAGTATTAGGCAATTCGTCCTTATCAATATAATTGAAGTAATGCAGGAATTTCAGCAGGCGGTGAGCGTCCGAAAACTCCCGGTCGCCTTGCGACACTTCTTTCAGAATCGGTTCGGCAATCTTCCGCAGGGCGGCAAACTCGTACAGCATGGCGGAGTTGAACATCGCATCGGCATTCTCCTGGTAGGGAAAGATCCACTTGTCCTCGCCTTCCCGCACCGAAGGCCAGCGCGAAAGGGTGTCTTTGGCCGTGTAGCCGCGAAACTGAAAGTCGCGCACGATTCTTCTTATCAGCCGGTTGTCGGTGGTGGAAATGCTGTTGTGGCTGTCCAGCGCAACGGATGTCAGGGCGGACACATACACCTTATATGTCTGCTCCGGCGCAACGGACGGAAGCAGCAGGGGATTCATGGCGTGTATCCCCTCCATAATCAACACCGCGTTTTCCTGCAACCGCACGGAATGACCCCGGTACACGCGCTCGCCGGTCAGGAAATCGTAGGCAGGCAGAGCCACCTCCTCGCCCGCCACAATCCGTTGCAGGTCTTCGTTGAACTTGGGCAGGTCGATGGCGTGAATGGTTTCGTAATCGTATTCGCCGTTTTCGTCCAGCGGGGTATCCACGCGGTTCACAAAATAATCGTCCAGCGAGATGCCGACGGGACGGAGGGTATTGGCGAGCAGTTGGATCTGGAGCCGCTTGCAGAAAGTCGTCTTCCCCGACGAGGACGGGCCGGCGATCAGGATGATGCGGACGCCTTCGTCGAACTTCCGGCGAATCTCGTCGGCAATCTTGCCGATCCGCCTTTCCTGAAGGACTTCGGCAACCTTCACCACCGTCGAAATCCGTCCTTCCTTAATATCCCGGTTCAAAGCGGCGACATTGTCGCGGTTCATCGTTTTCTGGTATTGCTTGAGGAAACGGAAGACAGACAGCATCTTCTCCTGTTTCACATAAGGTTGCAGTTCGCCGGGCGCGTTCGGATTGGGTACCCGGAGCAACAAGCCGCCGTTGTATTTGACAAGATCAAAGAGGTAAATCCAGTGCGTACCGGGAAGCAGGCAACCGTAGAAATAGTCTACGCAATCGTCCAGCCGGTGGTATTTGCTGTACACATCGCCTACGGTTTCCAGCAGGAGCGCTTTGTCTTCCAGCCCGTTCGCACGGAACAGCCGGATCACTTCCGGCGTCTGTTCCTCCACGCTCTGAAACGGGAGTCCGGCATCGATAATGCGTTGCATCTGTTGCTTCAGCGCCGACACATCTTCTTCGGTAAGGGCGCGGTGCAGTTCGAGTTCGCAATAATACCCCCGGGAAAGCGCATGTTCTATTTGCAGTTTTCCTTCGGGAAACAGGTCGCGCACCGCTTTGACCAGGACAAAACAGAGCGAACGCACGTAGGTCCGCATTCCCGACGGGTCGTCGATGCCGGCAAATTCAACATCTTTCGAACGGTAACAGATATAATTGAGCGGTTCGGTCTTGTTGTTCACCCTGGCGCAGGCAGGCTTGCCGGGGAGCCGGACATGCATCGCCTCGTAAATATCCAGAAGGGAGGTTCCGGCGGCAAATCGTTTATACGTTTTATTGTTCTTACAGTAGACTTTGATGGTATCACCCATGGGAAATCAGTAGTTATTATGTTAAAATAATCGTTGAGGATAGCAAAAGTACAAAATAATTTGGATTTCATGCGCTGTTTTGTCAGGAAAAGAATTAAATTTGCACATTAATTTTGAATAACAAAAAACAAATTTAAACAAATTAAAAGAAGTAAAATGAAAAAGTTAACAAATGTATCTTTCGTTTCTTTGTTCGTTTTTGCCGGAGTAGCTTTGTTTTCCTGCAATGCACAGGTGCCCAAAGCGAATCTGAAAACGGATATTGACTCGGTATCGTATGCACAAGGCGTACTGTTTGCATCTCAACAAGTAGATCAAATCTTTGCTCAGTTTGATCTGGATTCGGTTTATGAAGCGGATTTCATACAAGGTTTCCTGGAAGGTTTTTCCGTTGATGCCAAAAACAAGAAAGCCAATGCACAAATGGTTGGCAAGATGGTCGGGCATCAAATAGGCACGCAGTTCCTGGCGTATTACAACCGGGAGTTGTTCGGCGACGACTCCACTCAAACCATCAGCCGCGAGAACTTTCTGGCAGGCTTCGTGGGAAACATCCAAAACCCGGATAAAACCCTTCTCTCCAACGAAGAAGCCCGTACGTACACCCCGGAAGCAACTGAAAGAATCAAAAAGGCTTCGTTCGAAAAACAGTTCGGCAACCTGAAAAAGGAAAACCTGGACTTCCTGGAAGCAAACAAGGCAAACGAAGGGGTTGTAACATTGCCCAGCGGATTGCAATATAAGGTAATAAAGGAAGGAAAAGGACCGAAGCCGGTAGCCACCGACGTTGTGAAAGTGGATTACCACGGCACAACAATCGACGGACAGGTCTTCGACAGCTCGATCGACCGGGGCACTCCGGCGGAATTTCCGCTCAACGGAGTCATCGCCGGCTGGACGGAAGGCATCCAACTGATGCCGGTAGGTTCCAAATATATATTGTATATCCCGTACAATTTGGCCTATGGCGAAAGCGGCAGAGGCGAGGCGATCCGTCCGTTTGCTACCCTTATATTCGAGGTCACATTACATGAGATCGTAAAGAAATAATAAAAGCCCGGCGGGCGGATGTGCCGGAATGCGGGGCTCCGGCTCCGGTTTGCGGCACACCGGTCTGCCAATTCACGAAAGATTATGGAAAAAATAGACAAATTAGATCGGAAAATACTGGGGATCATTTCCCAGAACGCCCGTATCCCGTTCAAGGATGTAGCGGAATTGTGTGGCGTTTCCCGCGCTGCGATTCACCAGCGGGTACAGAAAATGGTAGAGATGAAGGTCATTGTCGGATCCGGTTACCACATCAATCCCAAAATACTCGGATTCAATACCTGTACGTATATCGGGGTCAAGTTGGAACGCGGCTCTATGTACAAGGATGTTGTTCCCGAATTTGAGAAAATTCCCGAAGTAGTAGAGTGTCATTTTACCACAGGTCCTTACACCATGTTGATTAAACTTTATGCAAGGGATAATGAACATTTTATGGAACTGCTGAACGGCCGTATTCAGGAAATAAACGGCGTCATCTCCACGGAAACATTGATTTCCCTTCGCCAGAGCTTCAAGCGGGCAATCCCCGTCGTAGCACAAGCATAGCGGCTTCTTCCCCGGCTCCTCCCCCTGCGGAACACAGTGAACCGGGGAAGAATCTCTTAGTTAAATATGCTTAATGCTCCTGCTTCTCTTCTCTTTTTTATTTACTTTTGTGATACAAGTAGTTAGTAAGAGATAAATTCATGCGCGGAAAAGTATTTTCACTTCTATATCTTGCCTTATTCGTCAGTTGTACGAAAGAAACGCCGTTGATCAATACGGTTTGCGAATTGATTCCCAACGGCACTTACCTGATTAAATGGGAAACCTTCCCCCCGATGAAAGGGACCGTGAAAATCTACGAGTCCGATCGTCCGGATTCCTTCAACCTCTATTCGCCCATCTTCGAACTGGATATTGAAGACGGATACAAGAGAGTGCTTGCCATGCCTGCCGCCACCCGTACCTATTTCAAACTGGTATTCAACAAGAAATACTCCGTTATCACGACCAATCGGATCGTCCCCCTGCAAGGGATATTCAACTTCAGGGACCTGGGAGGCTATTACAGTAAAGGAAACAAACAGCTTCTTTGGGGGAAATTATACCGCTCCGGGTCTTTGGCGCTGGCAACGAAACACGACCGGAGGTTTCTCGACAAGATGGGTATCGAAACGGTGATTGATTTACGGACGGAAAGGGAAAGCTATTCCTTCCCGAATAAATACAAGGCGCCGCAAATTTACAACCTTCCGCTGCGAGGCAACCGGTACGATATTTTCTTCGACGAGATTTTGTCGCAGAAGATGAAACGCAGGGATATTTTGATTTACGACCAGAACGTGTTTTCGTTTCTCCTGGAGAACAATACGGATTATTTCATCAAAATGTTTGATATATTATTGGAAGAAAGCAATTATCCGGTTATTATCTTCTGTTCGCTGGGCAAAGACCGGACGGCGATTGCGTCGACGCTTATTCTTGCCGCCTTGGGAGTGGACGACGAAACGATTATGGAAGACTACCTTTTGTCCAACAACCTGATCAATTACCATTCTCTGGTACAGAACGCGGATCTGTATCCTTTTGAAGTTCAGGAAACCATCACCGCCCTGTTCAGCGCCCAGAAGGAGACCATCAAATATTCGATGGAGTTGCTGAAAGACAACTACGGATCGATTGAAAACTATCTTGAGAAAGAGTTGAAACTGACCCACCGGAAACGTGAAAAACTGAAAAACCTGCTGCTCTATCCGGCGGAATAACCGGCAAACAAGGAACATTGATCGTTCGGGAAGGAACAAAAAAAGGAAGCAATCCTTTCGTTTGATCCGGATTGCTTCCCCCTTTTGGTTTGCGTTCTTTTTATTTTTTCCCGCAAGATTTGTTGGCTGTTGCCGTTTCTTTTTTATCGCAACAAGCCTTTTTATCACCCTTTTCTTTTTTGCTGCATGCAGCTTCTTTCTTTTCGCATTTTCCTTCTTTTTTCGCTACGTCACATGCCTTTTTCGTTTCTACACATTCTTTTTTAGCTGTTTCCGTACATTCTTTTTTAATGTCTTGAGCGCTAAGCGTAATGGATGTAGCTAAGAAAGCTACCATCAAGAAAGATAATAATGTCTTTTTCATACTTTCACGTGTTTTATTTGTTTGTAAATAATTGCAGCAAAGGTAGAGTAAAATTTCAAGACTGCAAGAGCAGGGCGCTTAAATTATCCTAATTATTGTAACGATGCGCTAATGAGGCGATGAAAGTTCATTCCACCGGCAAAGGGACAGTTTATTTCCATCGAATACGGCATACGAAAAGTAGTGTATCCAGTCGCCGATGATCATCATTTGTGTTTTGGGAGGGAGCATCAGGTCCAGCAGGATGTGCCGGTGCCCGAAGATAAAATAGTCGACGCCCGGATGTTCGAGCAGGTACTTTTTGGCATAAAGGACCAGCCGTTCCTTGTCCTCCCCGAAGTAAGGCGCCGGATGTTTGAGATCCTTTCCCCGGTTGTGCCTCGCCCATTTATGCGCGAAGCCGATTCCCAGCCGGGACGGGAAACAGGCAAAGAGACGCTGGCAGGTCCGGTTGTGAAAAATGGAGCGAATCAGTTGGAAGAGGCGCGAATCGTCGCCCAAGCCGTCGCCATGCGCCAGGTAGAATTGCTTTCCGGCGATTTCCGTTAGGAGCGGTTCCTTGTGAAGGATAACCCCGGTTTCCTGCGGCAGGTAATCGAAGATCCAAATATCGTGGTTTCCCGTAAAGAAATGAACTTCGACGCCCTTGTCGTGCATTTCGGCGATCTTTCCCAGGAAGCGGACAAAGCCGCGGGGAACAACCTTTTTGTACTCAAACCAAAAGTCGAAAATATCGCCCAACAGGTAAAGCGCACCGGCGTCTTCTTTAATAGCGTCCAGCCAACGGACAAACCGTTTCTCGGTTTCCCTTGGGGATTCGAAAACCGTTGAACCCAAGTGTACATCCGAAGCAAAATATATTTTAGGGGACGTCTTCATTTTCATAGAAAGCCCAGTTCCAGTTTCGCCTCGTCGCTCATCCTGTCGTGATGCCATTCCGGTTCGAAAACGATTTTCACTTCAACGCTTTCGACTTCCGGTATCGACTCGACCTTCATTTTCACATCTTCCACAATAAAATCCGCCATAGGACAAGCCGGAGCCGTCAAGGTCATGGTAATAAGCACCTTTTTATCGTCGTCCACATCGACGTCGTAGATCAAACCCAAGTCGTATATATTCACGGGAATTTCGGGATCGTAAACAGTCTGAAGCATTTTTACGATTTTGTCTTCTAATTCCATCCAGTTGTTTTCCATTATTTGCTTTATTAGAATGCACAAAAGTAGCTGAAAATTCTGCGTTTTCCAAGTGCCTGCTCTGCAACCGGCAGAGGGGAGGCGGAGACGCGGCCTCTTTCATTCCGAATTATCCGGAACAGATGCTTTATCCTGTAACAAAAAATTAGTATCTTTGCGCACACATATTATAATTCAACAAAACAAATCAATTTATCTTTATTTTTTATGAGAATACAACTTATCATTATTTTAAATTTATTTGCAGCTATGCTGATGGCGCAAACTGAATTACCGGTTTATCTGGATGATTCCAAACCGGTGGAAGAACGCATAGAAGACGCTTTGTCGCGGATGACGTTGGAAGAGAAAGTGAAAATGGTGCATGCGCAGTCGCAGTTCAGTTCTGCGGGAGTGCCGCGGTTGGGGATTCCCGAAAACTGGATGACGGACGGACCGCACGGGATCCGCGCGGAAGTGCAGTGGGACGACTGGGGACAGGCGGGCTGGACAAACGATTCCTGCCTCGCATTCCCTGCCTTAACCTGTCTCGCCGCAACGTGGAACCCCCAACTGGCGGCGCTCTACGGCAAGTCGATCGGGGAGGAAGCCCGCTACCGGAACAAAAACGTGCTGCTGGGACCGGGCGTAAACATCTACCGGACACCGCTCAACGGCCGTAATTTCGAATACATGGGCGAAGATCCTTTTTTAGCGTCCCGCATGGTGGTGCCTTATGTACAGGGCGTTCAACAGAATGGGGTGGCGGCGTGCGTGAAGCATTTTGCGCTGAATAACCAGGAGGTTGACCGTCACACGGTGAATGTAAACGTGAGCGACCGGGCGCTGTACGAAATTTACCTGCCGCCATTCAAGGCAGCCGTTACCGAAGGAAAAGCATGGGCAATCATGGGCGCCTACAACCGTTACAAGGGACAATGGTGCTGCCAGAACGAGTATTTATTGAACAATATCCTGCGCGGAGAATGGCATTTCGACGGCGTTGTTGTGTCCGACTGGGGCGGCGTGAACAATACCGAACAATCTATTTATCAAGGGGTAGACATGGAGTTTGGAACGTGGACGGACGGGATGACCGAAGGCAGGGGAAATGTTTTCGACCAATATTACCTGGCAACGCCTTTCCTGGAACTGTTGCGCGCGCAAAAGGTAAAGGAAGAAGAGGTGGATAAAAAGGTGCGCAATATCCTTCGGTTGACGTTCCGCACCACGATGGACAGGAACCGTCCTTTCGGTTCGTTCGTCACGCCCGAACACAGCCTGGCGGCACAGCAGATCGCCGAAGAAGGGATCGTTTTGTTGCAAAACAAAAACAACCTGTTGCCGGTAGACCTGAACACCGCAAAAAAGATTGCGGTGATCGGCGAAAATGCCGTTAAAATGATGACTATCGGCGGAGGGAGTTCTTCGTTGAAAGCCCAATATGAGATTTCCCCGTTGGATGGGATTAAAAACAGGATCGGCACCCAAGCCGAAGTCGTGTATGCACGGGGATATGTCGGGGAAGCAACCGCCATCCAGGACGGGGTGAAATCGCGCGACATTATCGACAACCGTTCGCCGGAAGAACTGCTTGCGGAAGCGGTCGAAGCGGCGAAAAGCGCCGATTATGTCGTCTTTATCGGCGGACTGAACAAACACGACGGGCAGGACTCCGAAGGGAACGACCGTTCCGGATTGGGATTGCCCTACGAACAGGACGGGTTAATCCGCACGTTGGCGAAAGTGAATAAGAATCTGGTTGTGGTCATTCTTTCGGGCAATGCAGTCGCGATGCCTTGGGCAAACGAGGTTCCCGCCATCGTCGAATCGTGGTATCTGGGTTCTGAAGCGGGGAATGCGTTGGCAAGCGTGTTACTGGGCGACAGCAATCCTTCCGGCAAGCTGCCGTTCACGTTTCCGGTCCAATTGACCGACGTCGGAGCGCACGCAGCCGGCGATTATCCGGGAGTCAATCAGGAAGAATATTACAATGAAGGGATTTTCGTTGGCTACCGCTGGAACGATAAAAACAAGATAAAAGCATTGTTCCCGTTCGGACACGGCTTGAGCTACACGCAATTTACTTACGGAAAAGCATCTATCTCCAATAAAACGATGCAGGAAAACGAAACGGTAACCGTGACGGTTCCGGTAAAAAACACCGGCAAACGGGCAGGGAAAGAAATCGTTCAACTGTATATCGGCGACGAGAAATGCACGGTGGAACGGCCTGTAAAGGAACTGAAATCGTTTGAAAAAATCCTCCTGAATCCGGACGAAGAAAAGACAGTCGAATTTAGCCTCTCGGTGGATGACCTGAAATTCTACGACGAGGGGAAAAAAGACTGGGTTGCCGAACCTGGGAAATTCAAAGTGTACATAGGCGCATCCTCAGCGGACATTCGCTCGACAGTTGATTTTGAATTGAAATAAAACAACAAAGGTGTATCAACGGCGGTCAGCCCGTTGATACACCTTTCTTTTTCGCTATCCATTACTTACCGGGGAATCCCGGTTTTTTCTTTTCCCAGGCGCCGGTTAATAATCAGGCAAATCGCCAAACCCACCGAACTGCCGATCGCATCAAAGACGAAATCCATCCAATCGCCCGACCGGTTCACCGTAAAATGTTCCTGCATCAACTCGATAACGCCGCTGAAAAGGGTCGGAAAAAGGAATGACCCCAAAACAATCCGCCGGCAACTTGTCCGGAGCTTCAAATAAAGCGTGTTGTCGAAAAAAACAACGCCGGACAGTCCCAGAAACATCACGAAATGGGCGACTTTATCGAAATCAGTCATCGGTGCCTCCGGTAATGCCGACACATTCATAAAGCAAAGGACCAGGATGACCAGGCAAAGCAATATACTCAACCCGTATTTTTTTATGACTTTCATTTTCATTCTTTTATTTCATTTAATATGTTATCCGCCAAGCTACTTGCGCCTATTCTGAAAAGTTCCGGAGTCAGCCACTCATTTCCCAGCGTTTCTTTCACCAGCGTATAATATTGGACGGCGTCCTGGGCGGTACGAACGCCTCCCGAGACTTTTATTCCTGCTTTCCTGTTATACATCCGGTCGTATTCTTTCACCGCATCGCACATCACATAAACGGCTTCCGGAGTTGCACCTGGATAAACTTTCC
>JAIRSN010000199.1 GCA_031255425.1 Dysgonamonadaceae bacterium | reverse complement strand
AGTTAAAAATGACGAAGCGGGGACTTGCAACTTTATCTGTTCTTGAGGTTCTAGACTACCTTATCAGCAAATAAGTTATGCCCACGCTTCCTACGTGAGCGTTTACTAACTTATTCTTGTAGTAATTGAAATTGTCTAAGTTTCAAAGGCAAGAATAAAAGCTAACGCTTTCTTAATTAATATGTATTTTAATTGGTTTCTATGCTTTGTTAAAAGAAACCGCGCAAAAATAGTGAAAATCTTTGAAATACAAAAGCGGCTGCGGACACGCAGTGTCTTCTATTTTTTAGTGAAGCAATAGGGAAAGAAAGAACAATCAGGCGGGGCGGCTTGCATTCAACCCCGCCCTTGCGGAGAAAAACGACAACCGGCATTCGTTAAAGGAATCAGCTTAAGAAATCTCCCCCACCAAGCATCACCGGATACCGCCGAAGAAATATATTGTTCATCAATATCTTAATGAAATAATAACTTGTTGATAACTTTTTGAAAAAATAAACAGACAGGAAAGTGGAGAATTGTGGAGAATTGTATACTTTTACACTTTGATAGAAAAAAGCAAGATAAATGAAACGTTTTACCGGAAATATAGATGCAAAAACAGACGTGAAAGGCCGCGTTTTCATACCGGCTGCCTTCCGCAAAATCTTGCAATCGGAAGAAGACGCGCGACTTACTCTGCGGAAAGATGTCTATCAGGACTGCCTTGTCTTATTTCCCGCCAGCACCTGGGAAAAGGAGCTGACCCACCTGCGATCCAAGTTGAACAAGTACGATGAAGAGCAACAACAGTTCTATCGCCAATACATCCTGGACTCGGAAATAGTGGAAATGGATTCCAGCGGGCGGATACTCATCCCAAAACGTTACCTGCAAATGGCCGGGATTGCCGGCGATGTCCGCTTCGTGGGAATCGACGACACAATCGAACTCTGGAGCCGTAACAAATTGGAACAACCGCTGATGGACAGCGAAACGTTCAAAGTCAATGTCCGTAAATACCTGACAAATTAGATGCATAAACCGGCTACATATCACGTCCCGGTTTTGCCGGAGAAGAGCATCGACGGATTGAATATCCGTCCGGGGGGCGTTTATGTGGATGCTACCTTCGGCGGCGGTGGACATGCGGCGGGAATACTGAAGCGCCTGGGCGAAAAGGGACATCTGTATGGATTTGACCAGGACGAAGACGCCGAAAAGAATGTGCTTCCCTGCAAGCAATTCACGTTTGTGCGGAGCAATTTCCGTTATCTCAGCCAATTTATGGAATGGTATGGCGTCGGAGAAATAGACGGTTTGTTGGCGGATCTGGGCGTTTCTTCGCATCATTTCGACGACGAAACGCGGGGATTCTCCTACCGGTTTGACGCGGTTCTGGACATGCGGATGAACAAAAGGGCGGGGAAAACAGCCGCAGAAGTGATCAACTCGTACCCGGAAAAAGCATTGGCAGACCTGTTTTACCTGTACGGGGAATTGAGGAATGCAAAAGTCCTGGCGCGGGCGATTGTACAGGCAAGAACGTCCCGCGAAATACAAACAACGGGCGATCTCCTGGATGTCCTCCAACCTTTTTTCGGAAGAGATAAGGAGAAAAAGTACCTGGCGCAGGCGTTTCAAGCCCTGCGGATTGAAGTGAACGAAGAACTGGAAGCGTTGAAAGAACTGTTGCAGCAAACCGGGCGTTTACTGAAACCGGGCGGGCGGTTCGTTGTGATTACTTATCATTCGCTGGAAGACCGTCTGGTCAAAAACTTCTTCAAGACCGGCAACGTTGAAGGAGAAATCAAGCAGGATTTTTACGGGAACATTCATTCTCCCTTTAAACGAATCAACCCCAAAGTGATTGTACCGGATCAAGAAGAAATCGAACGGAATATTCGTTCGAGAAGTGCAAAATTAAGAATTGTAGAAAAGCAATGAGTACGGAAACAAAGAAGAAGAAAGAGAACCTTGTGAGAAGCCTGTTCAGGGGGGATATACTGGAAGAAATTGTTATCAAGCAGTTTTATCTGATGGCGTTGATTGTGACGTTGATTGTTGTTCTTATCAGTAACGACTATTACTGTAAGAAAAAATTGCTCGAAATAGATGATTTGAAAACCACGCTGACCGATGTAAAATACGAGAATCTGATTATCCTGACGGAATTGACTTCCATCGGCAGGCAATCGCAAATCAAGGAACGGCTGAAACAGAATAACATGGAATTAACAAGCCCGACAACACCGGCATTTGAGATAAAAAAATAAAAATATGGCCTCTAAACAACAAAATACAAAGTTTAATCGATACACGCTGGTTGCGATATTCGTTGTGCTGTTTGCGGCTACCATCTTTGGAAAAGCCGTTTACATTTCGTTTGTAGAAGGAAGTGCGTGGCGAAAGATAGGAGAGAAACAGGTCCGTCCCAATGTCCGGGTGCCCGCCATGCGGGGGGAAATCTATTCGGCAAACTATGAATTAATGGCGGCTACGGAAGCGTGGTATCGCCTGTATATTGATTTTTGGGCGGAAGGAATCAAACCGGAAGCATTGAAGAACGAGGTCGGGCCGCTTTCCGTAGAACTGCACAAACTGTTCCCGCAGAAATCGGCAAAGCAATACGAAATGCATATCCTGAACGGCTGGGAGCGGCGAGTGAAAGAAGCGGCGCAGATAGCGAACGGGAAAAAGGTAAGGAAAACCCGCGAATACCGTTTATTAGACCACGATGTGAACTACCTCGACTGGAAAAAGATCCAGCAAATGCCTTATTTCAAGAGGGGAAGAAACAATAGCGGACTGTATCCCAAAGAACTGGTGCGACGGATAAAACCCTACGGCACGCTGGCTTCCCGAACCATCGGCGACATTTATTCCGAGTTTGGGAAAGGCGGCAAGAACGGACTGGAATGTTATTACGATTCCCTGTTGAGAGGGCAAGACGGCTTAAGCAGGCGCCGCAAAGTGAACGGACGAGTCATCGATATTATCGACGAAAAGCCGGTCAACGGGATGGATATTGTTTCCACCATCGACATTACGATTCAGGACATTACCGAAACGGCTTTATTGAAGAAACTAAAAGAGACCGATGCGGAATCGGGCACGGCGGTCGTGATGGAAGTGGCGACCGGCGAAGTCAAAGCGATTACCAATATGGGGCGCATACGCGAAGGGGTCTGGAGCGAAACGCTGAACTATGCCGTTTCCGATTTGAGTGAACCCGGCTCAACGTTCAAGGTCGCGTCCATGATGGTTGCGCTGGAAGACGGCCTGGTGCATCCGGAAGATCCGGTCGATACGGAAAACGGTACCGTAAAGATTGCCGGACAGACCTTGCGGGACCATAACGCCAACCGGGGAGGATACGGAATGATTACCGCAGAAAAAAGCATCCGCTATTCTTCCAATATAGGAGTCGCCCGCCTGATAACAAAAGCATACGGACAACATCCCGAAAAATTTGTAGAGGGAATCTACAAAATCGGTTTTCACAACGATATGCACTTGGAGATACCCGGTTACGGCGTGCCTAAAATTCGTCATCCGAAAGATAAAGCGCATTTCTGGTCGCTGTCTACCTTGCCGTGGATGTCTTTCGGGTATGAAACTCAAATTCCGCCGATTTATACGCTTTCCTTTTTCAATGCCATCGCCAACGACGGGAAATTGGTCAAGCCGGTTTTTGTCCGCGAGATTCAGGAGAACGGAAGGACGATAGAAAAGAAGAAGACGCAGGTCATCAACGAACAAATCTGTTCTCCGGCAACCTTGGCGGCGATCCGGAAGATGTTGGATGAGGTTGTGAACAGTCCGGACGGCACCGGCAAACCTGCCTGCTCCGGTAAAATCCGTATTTCCGGAAAAACCGGAACGGCTCAACTGTCCAAAGGTTCGGCGGGATACAAAGCAGGCGGCTTGTCGCATCAGGTTTCTTTTTGCGGGTATTTCCCTTCCGGGCAACCCCGGTATTCCTGTATCATCGTTATCCGCAAGCCGCGAAACGGGGCGCCTTCCGGAGGATTGATGTGCGGAACGGTTTTTAAAGAAATAGCGGAAGAGGTCTATGCGCAGAATATCATCTACCGGGAAACCGTTTTTCCGGCCGATACGCTTCATCCGCTAACGCCTGTTCTGAAAAACGGACGGACGGAGAGCGCTTTACTTGTACTGAAGAAACTGAAAATAGATTATCAGGACGAGAATAGAAAGGAAGAATGGCTGACCTCCGGCTTTGAAAACAACCGGTTGATACTGAAAGACCGGGAAATAAGCGCCGAACGGGTTCCGGATGTAAAAGGGATGGGCGCTAAGGATGCTTTATTTGCAATGGAAAGCGCCGGGCTGCGGGTAAATCTTTCCGGGGCGGGAAGTGTTGTCGCTCAATCCGTTTTGCCCGGGGCGAATGTGGTTAAAGGACAAACGGTCTTCTTACAATTAAAATGAAGGAAATGAAAATAACATTCAAAAACAGGGAATTAGACTTGACCGGGATTCATTCGGATTCACGGAAAATAGAAAAAGGATATGCGTTTGTTGCTGTTCGCGGAACACAATCGGACGGTCATTCCTATATCGAAAAAGCCATCGGGAACGGCGCCGGAACAATCGTCTGTCAGCATCTGCCGGAAGAACTTCGTTCCGGTATTACGTATATCCAGGTAAAAGACAGCGCCGAAGCCTTGGGACAACTGTCCTCGCTCTGGAACGGCGAGCCGTCGAAGCAACTGCAACTTATCGGAGTGACCGGCACCAACGGCAAGACAACGATCGCGACTTTGCTGTACACTCTTTTTCGGAAACTGGGATACAAAGCGGGGTTAATTTCCACGGTTTGCAATTACATAAACGAAAAAGCTGTGCCGGCTACGCATACCACGCCCGATGCGGTCGAATTGAACGACCTGTTGGCCAGGATGGTCGCCGAGGGATGCGATTATGTTTTTATGGAAGTCAGTTCCCATGCGGTTGTTCAAAAAAGGATTGCCGGATTGCAGTTCAAAGGAGGTATTTTTACCAACCTCACGCGAGACCACCTGGATTATCACGAAACATTCGGGGCGTACCGGGATGCCAAGAAAGGATTTTTCGACCTTCTTCCGGCAGACGCTTTTGCATTGACCAATAAGGATGATAAAAACGGGATGTTCCTGTTGCAAAATACGCCGGCCGGTAAGC
>JAIRSN010000122.1 GCA_031255425.1 Dysgonamonadaceae bacterium | reverse complement strand
TTAATCGATAATCCGGGTAACGCTTTTTATCCCTTTTATTTTTTGCAGGTGAGCGGAGAGGTTGCTAATATCGTCCACATCGTGGATGGAAACTTCTATTTTCCCTTCAAAGAACCCGTCTTTAGACTCGACGGTCAGTTTGCGCATGTTCACCGATAAGTCGTTGGTGATCACTTGCGTGATGTCGCTCAGGATCCCCATCCGGTCGATGCCCTTTATTTCGATGGTACCCGGAAAGGAAAACGTTTTGTGACCCGCCCACGTGCAGGAAATGATCCGGTCGCCGAAACGGGTTTTCAGCATCAGCGCCGGCTGGCACAACCGTTTGTGGATTTCCAGCCGCCCGTCGTCGCGGATAAAACCGAAGACTTCGTCGCCCGGAATGGGGCTGCAACAGGGTTGCGTGATAAAATTCTTCTGAAAATCTTCCTCTTTGAGGACGTAGGTCTTTTTTCTGTCTATTTTTTCCAAGCCGGTTTCGGGGATGCTCTCCGTTTGCTTTTCCAACTCGTCTTTCGCCGAGTTCCCGACAACGTTGAACGCATGTTTTACGTAGCGGAAAAAGATATTGTCCGTCTTTTCCTTTAAAATCTTCCGGAGGTTTTCGGGCAATTCGACCTGTTTTTCCGCAAAAGCGCGAAAGAGGTCTTCCTTTTTGAAATAACCGTAAAAAGAACAGAGTTTATCCAACACAGGCGTCGTTATTTCGATGCCGCTTTTCCGGAAGGCTTCCTGCAAAAAGGATTCTCCGGCTTTGGCTTTGGCTTTGCGCTGTTTTTTCAGGGACGATTCGATTTTTGTTTTCGCCTTGGCGGTGGTTACAAAGTTGAGCCACTCGTCTTTGGGCGACTGGGAACGGGACGTCAGTATCTCCACCTGATCGCCGCTGGAGAGCCGGTGGCTGAGCGGGACCAACTTGTGGTTGACTTTCGCGCCGATGCAATGATCGCCTATTCCGGAATGGATTTCGTAGGCAAAATCCAGGGCAGTGGCGCTTTGGGGCAGGGTCCTGATTTCCCCTTTGGGAGTGAAAATGAATATTTCGGCGCTGTAGAGATTCAATTTGATGGTATCCAGAAAGTCCATTGCGTTCGGGCTTGGCGCTTCCAGAATATCCTGTATCCGTTCGAGCCAGAGGTCTAACTCCGTTTGTTCCTGCCGGTTTTCTCTTTCCAAACCGTTGCCTTTGTATTTCCAGTGGGCGGCAAATCCCTTCTCGGCGATTTCGTCCATCTTTGTGCTTCGGATCTGAATCTCGACCCACTGCCCGTCCGGTCCCATCACCGTAAGGTGAAGCGCCTGGTAACCATTCGCTTTCGGGCGGCTGACCCAGTCGCGGATGCGGTCGGGACGCAGTTTGTAAATATCGGTTATGGCGGAATAAATGTCCCAGCACTGCTTTTTCACTTCAACGCCTTCCTTCGGCTCAAAAACAATCCGCACGGCGAAGATGTCGTATATATCCTCGAAACTCACGTTCTTAGCCTGCATTTTGTTCCAAATCGAATAAATAGATTTGACCCTTTCCTGCATTTTGTAGAGATACCCCAGTTGATTGAGTTTCTCTTCCAAAGGGAGGGCAAAATGTTCGTAAATTCGTTTCCGGTTCGCGTTTGTTGCCGCCAGCTTTTGTTCGATTTGCTTGTATTCCTCCGGGTGTTCGTAACGGAAACTCAGGTCCTCCAGTTCGGTTTTAATGGAAAACAGTCCCAGCCGGTGTGCCATCGGAGCATAGAGGTACATTGTTTCGCCGGCAATCTTGTATTGTTTCGCCGGCAGGAGCGAGCCGAGCGTCCGCATGTTGTGAAGGCGGTCGGCAATCTTGATCAGGATGACGCGGATGTCGTCCGACATGGTAAGGAGCAGCTTGCGCATGTTTTCTGCCTGCGCCGAAGCAGCTTCCGCAAAGATTCCGCCCGATATTTTGGTCAATCCGTCGACAATCTGCGCAATTTTTTCCCCAAAAAGGTTTTTAATGTCTTCGACCGTGTAGTCGGTATCCTCCACCACATCGTGCAGCAAGGCAGAGGAAATCGACGTCGACCCCAATCCCATCTCTTCACTCACAATCAGCGCCACCGCCAGCGGGTGCATGATGTAAGGTTCGCCGGAGCGCCTTTTCACACCCTGATGTGCCTGATTGGCGAATTTAAAAGCCTTGTTGATAAGTTCAAATTTCTTGCGATGATTCGACCGGTCGTAACTGTCTAACAACGCTTCGTAGGCTTTCTGTACCCTGTCGTCTTCCTTTTCTTTCATTCCGTTCAGCCTTTCGGCACCTTGATTATCTGTCCTATTCTTAAGTTGGAATTTTTCAAATTATTTATCTTCTTCAAATCGCCGGAAGAATAACCGGGATATTTTTGGGCAATGGAATAAAGCGTATCTCCCGACCGGACTTTATACGTATTGTATCTATTTAAAGAAGAGGTTGTCCTGCCGGCAGAGGCAGTTAAGGCAGCGGTTTTGGCGGCGGGTTTGACACCGGCTGTCGAGGAAGCGGGCGACGATTGGGCGATGTATCCGCCATTGTCCGCATAGACAACGATATTTCTGCCTGCGCCCACCCTGTTTGATTTCAACTTGTTCCATTTGCGGATACTCGCCGCCGTCACGCCGTATTTGTTTCCAATGGAAACAACGGTTTCTCCCTGTTTCACTCTATGAATGATTTTTTCTTTGTGATTGGCGGAATATCCTGCATAAACGCGGTTGGCGAATAACTCCTCTTTCCGGTGATTCACAATCGTATCCTCTTTTTCCACGAAAGCATACGCTTGCAGCGCCGGCAGTTTCAGTACCCGCGGCTTGGAATTGCCCGGAATAATATCCCGCTTGTACTGCGGGTTCAATATCCGGATCAGTTCTTTGTCCACGTTTAAGATTTCGGCGACCTGGTCGAAATGAATCGCCCGGTTAGCCACCATCACGGTGTCAACGGCAACCGGCAGGCTGGTTTGAACCGGCCGCAAGTGGTGGTTTGCATGGTAGTTCATCACGTAGGTAGCCGCAATAAAGAGTGGGACATACAAGCGGGTTTCCCGTGGGAGATACGGATATATTTTCCAGTAATCGGCACTGCCCGCCCGCCGGATTGCCTTGTTTACATTCCCCGAACCGCAGTTGTAGGCAGCGATGACCAGCGTCCAGTCGCCGTAAATCCGGTACATATCCTTGAAATATTCGCAGGCGGCGTAAGTAGCTTTTACGGGATCACGCCGTTCGTCCACCAGGCTGTTGATTTCCAAGCCGTATTGCTTCCCGGTGGTCAACATAAACTGCCACAGGCCGGAAGCGCCGACACGGGACAACGCAACGGGATTCAAAGCCGACTCGATAACCGCCAGGTATTTCAATTCAAGCGGAAGACCGTTTTCGTCCAGCGCCTGTTCAATCATCGGGAAGTAGAAATTTTCCAACCCCAGCATGTATTCGACCATGTTTCTGCGGCGGTCTACATACAGGTCGATGCAATTCCGGACAATTTTGTTATACGGCAATTCGATGACATTATTCAGCCGCGACAGCCGGTCTACGTAAACCGAATCGCTTGCAACGACCGCCTCGTCGTAGGCCGGATGCGCATTTTTGTCCATATAATATTTTACATGTTGGGAATTAATCAAACTGTCCAGGTTCGCATCCCAACTCTCAGGCACAAAAAATGCCTCGTCAACACTTGCGGGCGAATCAACGTCTTCGAAGTTATTCAACGAAAGATCCCGGACCTCCCGAATCTCCCGAACTTCTTGAACGTCCTGAATATCCTGGCCGGAAACACCAAGCGTTCCCCATAGTAAAACAAATACTAAAAATGGTTGTTTCATTTGTCTATGTTTAAAATAAATTATCAAAATGTAAAACTGCATTGCAGCCCGAAAGCTCTGGAACTGTTCATTGTTTTCTCGAAAATCACGGGATCTACCCGCATCGTTAAATCCTCACTGATGTCGAAATCAAACAGTTGGGCATCTACATACGCATCAATCATACAAATAGCATATACACCGATGGTAATAATATAGCTCAGTTCGGTGTATCGCCTATAAAAATCCCGTTTATTTTTCAGCGCTCCGGCGAACCCTGTTTTTTGTTGTTCGGTCCACTTGCTCAGGTCCTCGTCGTAGCTGTAATATTTGTAATCCAGCCACGAATTGGTATCCGGATTATCGTCGGTAAAATCCCGGTACGCCTTTCTATACCCGTTGTATTGGTTGCAATTCCAGGTGATTGCATACGCACAACCTAAAAATCCGCCATAGACGATGGGCAATTTCCAATATTTACGGTTATAGATTTGTCCCAGTCCCGGGAGGATCGCCGAATACAGGACCGCCCTCGTCGGATTGGGTTTAAAAAGCTGCTTTTCGAGATTCATTTTTTCATCCAAGGAATCCGGATATACAAGAACATCCTCCGTTATCAGAACGCTGTCGTTTTCCAGAAGAACAGATTCCTGCGCCTGTAAACCGACGGGCAACGACAAGATGAACCCTATAATAAACAGAATATTTTGTTTCAATATTGTATCTGGAATTAATGAATGGACAAAGATAATAAATCTGCGAAATTATAGGAAATGAAAGGCGAAAAAAAGATTTTGCCCGGGTTATTTGCCGGCGGGCGGTGCAGGATAAAAGCAGTTGTTTGGATTATCGTCCGGTGGTTTGGCGCAGGCGGGGAACGCAAAGGTTCGCGCGGGTGTGAACGCTTGAAAGTTCGACAGGGCTTTCTGCGGGTATATGCCCCGCCTTGTGTCCAACCGCTTGTTGGCGGTAGTAAAATCATCATAGACTTAATCTTTGCCATCAGCTTTCTCTATTTCAATGTTTTTTACAGTTCCAACAAAACAGGTTTGTTCGAGAGTTGATAATTTACACCAAGGACTGAAGCATTAACAAAAGTAGTCTGTCGTGATTTAGCCATTCCATAATTTGCGTGGACATGCCCAAATAAATGATATTTCGGGGAGTTTTTCGACACAAACTGCAATAAATTAAGACAGCCAAAATTACTGCCGTCGGCAAAATCTAAAATACCATAAGGCGGATGATGCGTTATAAGAACATCTACGTCCTTTGGAATTTTCCGTATGTTTTTATTGTATTCGCCCGACAAAATATCTTCCATAAACAAGGGCATTCCATAAAATTTTACGCCCTCGATTACAACTTCCGAATTACACAAATAAAAACAGTTAGCCGACAAACCCTCAATACTTTCTCCGCATAAACAGGTATCGTGATTGCCTGCTATGAATATTTTGTATGTATAAGGCAGCTTTTCGAACCAATTCAGAAAATCCAACACTTCATCCTCTGTGCCATTTTCCGACATATCCCCCGAATGAACGATAATGTCGGCATCGGGTAAATCGTGCAACAAATGGTGTTGGTTGTGGGTGTCGGAAATATGCAGAATGCGCATTTCAAAAATTATTTTTGTTTGTTATAAGATTTAGATATTTTCCACAAAATGCTGATACTCGATAACTACTTCGCCCCAAATTTCATTGATGCAAAGGATATCCGTAATAGCCCAATAGCAATGGTCGCTCAGTTCGTGAAGATGATAGCCGATGTAAACATTTTCAAGCTCTTTGCATCTGAAAGCAGGTGTGGCTATATTCCAATTAAGGGAACGGTCAAAATAAATCTCTCCACTTTCTATCCCTGCTCCTATGAATTTCAAAGAGATGGGTTTTACAAGTTCGAATAAAACCTCGAAAATCCCATCATTCTCCATCTCATCTCCTTTTTCATCAAGCGAAACAACAAAGGGAACAACCCGGACATCGAGATTAAAATCATTCAGAAATTTTTCATCTTTATCTGCCAACCGTTTTGTTAGATTACTATGAACTTGTATCTGTTCGACTAACAATTTATCGAAACAATCTTGTATTTTGTCATTTATCATAACAAATCGCTGAACAGCTTCCGGTGTCCAAACAAAAGAATCGTCCAAGTGTTTTCGCCTTTCGAAAAGCATTTCTTTTAGCTCTTTGGAATGCCAAGCCCAATGATGCTGATTGTTTTTGCTGTAAAATTTAAGAATCTTTTTATCAAGTTCTTCTATGCGGTCTGATTCTTCGTTTCTTTCCATACTATCAATTTATTAATTTGTTAATAATTAGCCTATTCATCCTCAAATTCCCTTAAAAACGGCAGTGCGTTTCCTTCGGGATTGTGGTCGTGCCACGCGTTGTGGTCGTCGATAATGGCAAACACCACCAATCGAAACCGGTCTCTAAATTCATCTTCGAAGAAAACTTCTTTAAACAATCGGGCGACATGGTGGGGCGGATTCTGAAACGCTCCGCAACCAAAGGCGCTTAAAACCAAACAGTCGTGGTTGAATTCTCCGCCTATCCGTAAAATAGTTCTGATTTTCTCTTTGGCAGGTTCCACCAATTCCTCCGCGATATAATACTTTCCGTCCGGCGATTTTTCGAGTTGCGGACGGTTGATGGCGGGAACGCTGACAATGGAAAGCCCGAAAGGATTTTGCAGGAAACAATACCCGTTTTTTTCAGACCCTCTGACGATAAATACCCTTTTGGAATAAATGCCTCCCGTATTTCTATCCAAGGGATAGCTGTGTTTCGTGTCCCGCTTAACGCCATACTCCTCCGCGTAATCGGCAAATTGATACAGTGACTGAAAAAGATTGCTCCGTCGGAAAATATTTTCTTCCTGCGCTCCGGCTCCGCCCAATACGCCGCCGCCCGGATTTTGCCGGCTTGCCATATTAAGCATACAGACATTGTATCCCGCGTTTTTCAACGATTCCGCCATTTCGATACAATCCGCCTCAACAACAGAAAATTTTGTCTCATGACTGCTTCGTACAGGGTTTAACAAACGAGGTTTTTTATAGAAATAGGTTTCTTTTGCTGTAGCCGCGGTATCCAACTTTATTAATTCTCCATTAAACTCATACTCATTTAGTCTGAAAAGTTGAACCGTCTGCCTGAATATCTCTGCACGCAATTCACGTCCTTTGGTTTTTCTTCTTAAAGCGACTTTGAATTGGTTGCTCCACTTTATTGGTGAAAACGATTGCACCATTTGTTGAGCCAAATCATCATTATGATGAACAGCTGTGCCATCGTGCCATAACCACTCGCACGGTAGCGTAGGCACAACATCAACTATACAGAAATCCTGCCATCGCTTGATTCCCTGTTTTTCAACCATCCCGACCAAGCCGAAATCTTCGCATTCTTTCGCAAAGGCTTCTATCTCTTCCATAGTCATAGCACTTTGCATAACAAGATACTCATCGTGCTCGGTTATGCTTTTTTCATTGTCGATTTTGTATTGCTTAAACCCGCCCGGGTAATGTTTTTCAATCTTTTCGATTGGAATAATTAAATTTATGTACCCACATTCGATTGCCATAATTTTTATTTTTTTAAATTGGTTCAATATTCGTTTAGTAATAATTATCTTACTTCACACTAACTCGTTCGCCTTAATTGATTTCTCGTAAAAATCAAACATATCTATAGGGTCTTCACTATTAATGGCTAACTGTAATAACAACGCTTTATTTGCTATAATCCATCTCTTTAAGAGTTCTATATCCTTACTTGAAAGTTCATTCTTTAACTTACTTTTCTTTTTAATCTCAGGGTTATCAGAAATAGACATTGTGTAAAAATCTTTCTCTGACTTTTCTATCCGGTCTTTCGTATTAGGCTGAAATTTAAGTCTTGCTCCATACCGCAATGTGTTTCTTTCCCACTCGTCAAGATAAAGATTCATGGGGAGTCCTGAAGTCTTTTTAAGGAGTTTTACCATAGGCTCATCCTCCCTAAAATCAAACACCCTTAATAATTTTTTAATGTTCATACTCTATTGTTTTTGATTTGATTACTTACACCTCAATGTACGCGCAGAAATATTTCGTTTAGTAATAATTATCTTTGCTTAAACGGTGTTACCTTTGTTTTGTTCACACCACGACCGATAATTCCGATAGTGATTTTCCAAATTATTTTTTATCTCATCGCTCACGGGAAAACGTACAGGAAACAGATTTATCGGAAACGGATGATTGTGAGCATAGCCGTAGGGATGATGGTCTTCTTCGCAAAAGAGAAGGACATAATAAAGGTCGTCAAAGTAATCAAAAGGATATCCGGGAAATTTGGTTTCTTTCCATCTTTGTCTTTTTTTGCTAATTCTTTCTGGAGAGATAGGCGGATTGCCTACTATTACAAGACGAGCGATATATCCGTATCCATGTTGGTATATCAACTCTTCTGCCAAATCGCCATTTTGAAAACGCACTTTCTCAGCAGGGCGACCGAAAAACTCTTCGCTACGACCTTCTTCATCTTCCAAACTGGAAGTGAGACACTCATCCCAAAGCGAACCGTCAGGCAAATAGTTACGGGTAGTTTTAATAGCAAACATAGAATCAACATAAAGTTCCTCTATATGAAATCCAAATGTTTCGTTTTCTTCATAGTGAAATGTTTCCATACATTCCTTCATCGCTTGCTCAGCTTTAGCTAATGTTGAAAATACTCCTCTTCGCCTTTCGTAAACTTTAAATTCA
>JAIRSN010000085.1 GCA_031255425.1 Dysgonamonadaceae bacterium | reverse complement strand
ACCGGAACCGGATCAACAAACGATGAATAAATAATCAATATAAATAAATAAGAAAAAGATGAAAAAGAGATTTTTTTACTTCGTGCCGGCGCTCGTCCTGATGAGTGCGGCAAGTGTGAATGGACAGGTGCTTATCGGCGGAGGGAATACCGACGAACCGCATGCGGCGGCTGTTCTGGATTTGGCGTCCGGAGGTCAAACCGACAAGGGGTTGCTATTGCCGAACGTGGCATTAACCGGCAATGCCACTGATTTTGTGCTGAAACCGGATGCCGGTTCCCCGGAAAAGCAAACGGCTACCGGCATGATTGTGTACAATACGGCGACGACCTTGAAAGGGCGGGGCATTTATGTATGGGACGGCAATTCATGGATGTCGCTTAATAGTGGTCCCTGTCCGAAGACGATTACAGATATTGAAAATAATGAATATTTTGTTGGAGACTTCGGCGATGCCGGCTGTTGGATGACGCAGAATCTGCTGTCTACCTATAATGATATGATAGGCGAAGGCGAATTAGAGAAGGAAGCGTTCACAGATGGGGATACCTCCCTTCAATATTATTACTATCCGCCCGGTGGTTCAGTTAACCTTAATCCGGAATACGGATTACTTTATACTTGGGCGGCTGCAACGGATGGGCGGGTGGCTGCCGCCGGGCAACATGTTCAGGGGATCTGTCCGCGCGGATGGCACGTGCCGAGCAAAGCGGAATGGGAAGATCTGGAAGAGGAAATAGCAAGCGACGCCAATGGACGTTATTCGACTTGCTTGGAAGATGAAAAAGCCGGAAAGAAGATGAAAAGCGTAACGCCGGGGTACGAAGCTACTCACTCCGAACCCAACGGCGCAAGTCATCACCGCGAGGCAAACGGCTTCGACGCACTGCTCATAAACAACATTCGTAACGAAGTGGGTTTCAAGGCTTACTTTTGGACAAGCACGAACGACAACGACAACGACAACAAGGCAGAGAGCATCTGTTTGAACGATTTTGACCCTGCTGATGATGAAGTGATTTATTTGAAAATTGATAAGGTCAACATGTTTACTGTCCGCTGCAAGCGAGATTATTAACCGGTTGTTCGTACCGTAAAAGAGTTCCGGCAGCCGATGGCTGCGTTGATACCGGGAAGCAGGGTGGATCCGCACACCCTGCTTCCTTTTTTACTCCCCCAAAAGAACGGGCGCTCACCATTAATAGTTACACCGGGCAAGCAAAAACCCCCATAAATAGGGATTGTGCGGCTTCCGCAGCCGCCGTACTTTTGCCCCGGTAAAAAAACAGTAACGTTTATGAGCATCCTGAAAAAGATTTTATTCCTGCACCTCTTCCTTTGCCGGATGATTTTGCCGGCACCCGCCCAAAGCACCGGGCAAGACAGTCAAGAATCAAAAGAAACGCCCCTGGACGAGGTTGTGATCGTCGCCAAGAGTCCTTTGCAGCGTGTCCGCGAATCCTCGTTCAACGTGGTCGCCGTCGATGCGCGCGCCTTGCGCAACACTTCGCTCGACCTTTCCCATGCGCTCGACCGTATTTCCGGCGTGAAGATCCGCGAAACGGGTGGCGTGGGCAGCCCTTCGCAACTTTCGCTGAACGGATTCAGCGGACGGCACGTCAAAATTTTTATGGACGGGATGCCGATGGAAGGCTTCGGTTCCTCGTTCCGGCTGAGCAATATCCCCGTCCATGTCGCCGAACGGATCGAGGTCTACAAGGGCGTGGTCCCGGTCGAGCTGGGCAGCGATGCGCTGGGCGGCGCCATCAACATTGTCACCGTGCCGTCGCGCCGGACGTTTCTCGACGCTTCCTATGCTTTCGGCTCGTTCAATACCCACAAGTCCAACCTCAGTTTCGGGCATACGCTCCGGAACGGGCTTTTCCTGCGCCTCAACCTGTACCGGAATTTCTCCGACAACAACTACCGCGTGAAAACCCGCCTGCTCGACCTCGAAACGAATGCTTATTCGCCGGACGACCGGTGGTTCCGGCGGTTCCACGACAATTACCACAACGAAGCCGCCATTGTCCGGCTGGGCGTCGTGCGCAAACCCTGGGCAGACCGCTTGCAGGCGGAACTGACGGTCAGCCACGAAAAGCAGGACATCCAACATGCCAACCTGATGAAAATCGTCTACGGCGGACGCGAACGCAAGGCGCGGAGCATTGTCCCGGCGCTTTTTTATGAAAAACGAAACCTCTTTGTCGAGCAGTTGAACCTGCGCCTGTCGGCGAATTACAGCTTTTCCCGGAACAACAACACCGACACGCTTGCCCGCCAGTACAACTGGTTGGGGCAATACCGCCACAAGGGTTTCAAGGGCGAGGGGCAATACACGATGGGCGAATACGACAACCGCCAGGCGTCGGTTTCGGCGGGGCTGAACTACCGCCCCGGTCCCCGGCACCTGTTCTCGTTCAACAACTTGTACGCCCGTTTCAACCGCAAGGCGACCGACGCGGCGGCAAACAGCGAAACCAGCACCGCCGCCACTTTTATGCGCCGGACCAATGCCAAAAACGTGGCGGGCGTCTCCTACCGTTTTGAGCCGTCGAAGCGCTGGAATGTTTCGGCTTTCGCCAAGCGTTACGACGTGACGGTACGCGGCCCGGTCAACGTGTCGGCGACCTCTACCGCGGTGTATGAGGAGCAGTACCGCCGCTTCGGGACCAACGGTTACGGCGCCGGTGCCACCGTTCTCCCCGGCGCCGGGTGGCAACTGAAAGCCTCCTTCGAACAGGCGTACCGCCTGCCTTCGGAAAACGAACTCTTCGGCGACGAAGCGCTGGAAACGGGCGACGCCCGCCTGAAACCCGAAAACAGCCGCAACGTCAACCTGAATATTTCCTGTGAACGGGTCTTCCGCAAGGTTCACTCCGTCTATTTCGACGCGGGACTGGTCTACCGGCACACGCGCGACTACATCCGCCGCCGGATCGAACAGCGTTACGGCGGTGCGTTTTACACCAATCACGGGCAGGTGCGCAACCGGGGCGTCGACCTTGAGGCGCGTTATTTCTACCGGGAACGTTTTTCCGTCGGCGGAAACCTTACCTACCAGGACATCCGGAACCGGGAACGGTACAGCGCCGACGGCAGGGAACTGATCTATTTCCGCGACCGGATGCCGAACGTCCCCTACCTGTTCGGCAACGCGGAGGCAAACTACCGGTTCGACAACTGTTTCGGGAAGGACGACGCTCTCTCGTTCGGCTACAACCTGCGCTACGTGCACTCGTTCTTCCGCGACTGGGAAAGCGAGGGCGGCGACATTGTCATTCCCCGGCAGCTCTCGCACGACCTGAGCCTGCTGTATTCCTTCCGGAACGGACGCTACCACATCGCCGTGGAAGCGCTCAACATCGCCGACGAAATCCTCTACGACAATTACAGCCTGCAAAAACCGGGACGGAGTTTTTCGGTGAAATTCCGGTATTCTTTTTACAGATAATAACCCCAGATACAACTGCCTGAAAGCAGTATTTCTACTTATTAATAATTTTAAATTCAATTTTTTATGATTACAAATTTCAATCGTTCCCTTTCCGCACGCCTGTTGACCCTGATGGGCTGTGCCTGTGTATTGTTCCTTTTCGTTGCTTGCGACGAAACCCTTCCCAAGTCCGGACCCGAAAAGCCGGGCGCCTTCTTTCTGGCGGCTACCGGCGAGTCGTCGCAGTACATCCTCACGACCGACCGCCCCGAAACGGGCAGCCTGTCCATCGCCGATAACTTCAGGCAGCTTGAACTTTCGGGTTATACCTGGATTTTCAACAGCAATCCCTCGGTAGCCGTCGGGCTGATTTACCAGCAGGGCGATCCGGGCGTCGGACTCGGCTACACGGTGAACGAGGACGGTTCGCTGTATGAGTCGGGGCAGTTTCTCATCACTTCCCGGTTTACGTCCTACGGCTTTTTCGACCGCTACGCCCTGACCAGCGTGGGCGGCGTAACGCCTGTGGACGGGCAAGGCAACGCCCTGACCGATGCGGCGGGTCATCCGCGGACCGACGGCGTGACGTTTAATTTTTTCGACCTGAAAAATAATTTCGCTTCGCAAAACAAGACCATCCCCACGCTCAACCTGACCGGCAATGGCGAACAGGCGACTTTCTCCGGTATTGTAGACCTGGGCAACGGCGAGTTCCTGACCGGCCTGGTCGTTTCGCAACCGCGCGACCCGAACGCCGGCGGCGGCGCCAGTTCGGGCGTGATCACCTATCCCGACAGCGTCTGGGTGGCGGCTTTCGATGCCGGCCTGAACCTGAAACGCATCTACCGCGACGACCGCATCAGCTATTCGTCGGGGCGTTTCCGGTCGCAATACTATTCGCAGATCGCCCAAGCCGGCGACGGCAGCGTCTACGTTTTCTCCGGCTCCTACGAGAGCGCCACCACCCGTCCGGCGGGCGCCCTGCGCATCAACCGGGGCGCGGCGGCTTTCGATGCCTCGTATTATTTTAATATTCAGGAAAAAACCGGCGGCTACAAGTTCCGCAAGGTCTGGCACATCACCGGAAACTATTTCCTGCTCGAACTCTACAACGACTTGGTCCCGACGGCTACGGGCGCCGCTACGCAGTACGGAGTGGTGGACGTCGCCGCCCAGACTTTCCGCTGGGTGACCGGCATCCCCGCCAAGGACCGGATCACCGCTACCGGTTTGCCGGCATCTTACGGCGGCAAGATGTATTTCCCGATCACCGCCGAAGCCGCCGACCCGGCGATCTACCTTATCGACCCGGCAACGGCAACGGCAAGCAAAGGTTTGACCGTAACGGGGGCGGCCGCCATCAATGCCATCGGCAGACTGACACAGGATTAATAGCCGGGTATGATTAAGTTATTGATTGATTTCATCCAATTCTTGTATAGCCTGGCGCCATTACTGACGGCGCTGGGCATTTGGACCTGCCTCGCCGTTTGGCTGTCGCCGTCCATCAAGCGTCGTGCAAGGGTGTATTACGCGGTGTTTGCCGTCCCTTTCGCGCTGGTGGCGATTCCGTTTATCGGGCGCTTGTGCGGGATAGAGCTGTTCTCTTTCAACCGGATACCCTTTCTGGGCGGCATCCTGCGCGATTACATCCACGCCGGGACGCTGGGTTTTCCCCTCTTGATTCTCATTATGTATATGGGCGCGTTGAACCCGAAAAGCCCGCCGGTGAAGCGGCTCCTCGCCATCCGCAAGGAGCTGTCTATCCTGTCGGGCTTCCCCATACTGACGCACGCCCTGATCCGGGTGACGAACAACTTCCCGGCGGCGCTCCGGTTTTTCGCCGGCAGCGGCGGCGCGGTCGACAGTGCGCACGTAAACAGCGGATGGGGCGCCGGGATCACGAATTTCAGTTTTGTGCTGGGCGTTCTGCTGCTGGCGTTGTTCCTGCCGCTGTGGATCACCTCCTTCGACGCCGTCCGGAAACGCATGGGCGCCGTCCGGTGGAAGCGATGGCAACGCTGGTCCTACGGTTTGTACGCCCTGCTGTTTATCCACGCCCTGAGCCTGCAAATCGGCGCGACGCTGAATCCACGGGAGGGACGGCGGATGCCGGCGGCAACGGTCACGGAAACAGTCCGCGACCGCACTCGCCCTTCCGAACGCAGCGCCCCTCCGGCGGTCACCGGCTTTGCCGACCTCCGCGTCGCCCCGCAAACGCGGCGCTACATCCATATTGCTTCCCTGTGCGTGATCTTTGGCTCGTATCTCTACCTCCGGGTAAGGAAGGAGCAGCGGCGGCGGGCGGCTTAGCCACTTTTCTGTTTCAATGATTAGTCCCGAATAATTGGCAACGGTTATTCGGGACTATTCTTTGTTATCCCGGAGTACTTATTCCCGGCTTCGCCTTGTGGCGGAAACAACTTTCCCGTCCGATTCATGGTTTCGCCGCAGCGCGCAAGTTACTTTTAAACTTAATTCTTACTTTCGGGAGTTCCCGAAATCGTTTTTTAAACTGTATTTATGCTTTCGGGAACTCCCGAAAGTTATTTTACAACTGAATTCATGCTTTCGGGAACTCCCGAAAGTTATTTTACAACTGAATTTATGCTTTCGGGAACTCCCGAAAGTTATTTTACAACTGAATTCATGGTTTCGGGAACTCCCGAAAGTTATTTTACAACTGAATTCATGCTTTCGGGAACTCCCGAAAGTTATTTTACAACTGAATTCATGGTTTCGGGAGTTCCCGAAAGTTATTTTACAACT
>JAIRSN010000077.1 GCA_031255425.1 Dysgonamonadaceae bacterium | reverse complement strand
AACTTATTATGATTGGTTATTACACCAACTCTAATATCTTGTTCTACAAGTTTATTTACATAAGCGTTCACAAAATCATTTTCTGCTCCGGCGTATGTGAATTCTTTATCGGCTTTCGTATGTAAATGAAAGTCCGCACGCAACCAACGTGCACCATTTTGAAATAATGTATTTGTATCCATAATCATTGTTTTTATATCACTTTCATTTCTGTTTCGGGACTTAACTGTTTCAGCAGTTGCTGAACGTTGATTTTAGCGGTATCGTTGGCGAAACCGTTGTCGCGAAAGACAATACGCAAAGGCTTTTCTTTCGCAATCTCTTTAGCAAAGGCTTCTTTTTCTGCTTTGGCTTGCTTCTCTTCTTTTATTTTTTTGTCGGTACAACGAATACGTTCTTTGCCTATTTCCGATGTCGCCTTCAATCTGTTAATCTGTTTCATTGATCATAAAATTTATTTTTTGCAAAGATAGTGACTTTATTTGATATCTCGGAAAAGCATTGTTTTTGTTGACGAGTTATTTGAAACAATGGAAAACTCAACAGACAAAAGCCGTTCACTCGTTTTTATATCGTTATCCATTGTGGGTGCTCTTTTCATTAAAAACTATTGCTCAATAGATTGAATTTCAATTTTACTTTTCTCACAATGTCGATTGCCTTTTGCAAATCCTGAACAGGCGACAAATGCGGCTTTGTCGAAATTTTACTGTTTGGCAGTCTGTATTTCAATACAAACGCAGCTATGCCGTACTCATTAAACCGTTTGGCCACATCGTAGCCTTCGTGGTTAATGGCCAGGCCGCCATAAGCGCCGCCGGGACATATCACCACCGCTTCGCCTGTAGGATTTTCGGGAAGAAAGACTGTTATACAGGGAGCATTTTTCTTAACTTCATCCGATGCAACGACAGCATCGGGAATTTCGCCTTCTTCATACAAATCAATAACTTTCTGCCCGTATGAAGGACAGATAAAAAGGAAAGCGCCTGCAACAAATAGTACGTTTTTCATACAAATATCTTTTAATAAAAATAACCTTATCTACTAAAAAGTAACAACAGCTAAACTCCGTTAAAATTCAGTAATTGCCTACATACTTCCGGCGAAGTTTGCAGTTTTACCCAATCCTTCGGGACCCATTGCCAGATATCCTGAATCGGCATACAGGTCGTGACCGGTGATTACAGCGGCGTCGTCGCTGAGCAGAAATGCGATTGTCGCCGCTATCTGCTTCGGTTCCTGCAGGTGCTGCAGCAGGTGATATTCGTTCCATGCCTGCGGAACGCTTTCGCGTGTTCCGTCGGGTGTAGCCTTTGCCACCTCGTCGGTCCAGACCCAGGCAGGGCTTATGCAGTTGACGCGGATGTATGGAGCCAGATCCATTGCCGCGCAGCGGATCAACTGTTTCACGGCGCCCTTTGCTGCGTTGTATGTCCACCGTGCGGGCTGCGCGATATGTCCGGAGATGCTCGACACGCAGACAACGGCGCCTTCTTTCTTTCGGCGCTGTTTCGCAAATTCGGCAATCATGCGGGCATAAGCCGCAGGCCCTGCCATGAACGCATGTATCCAGTCTTCATACGTAGCATCCAAGGATTTTGCCGTAAAGGGGAATGCGTTGTTGACCAGAAAGTCCACTTCGCCATACATTTCCCTCGCTTTTGTCACGAGCAGATCCGGCGTATCCCTGTCTTCCATGTCGCAGGCGACAAACGACACCTTTTCCCCGTATGTTTCCTTGAAACAGGCAAGCGTTTCGTTGCCCGTCTGCTCGTTTCGACCGCAAAACAGGACGTTTACTCCTTCTTCGAGCAGCCGTCCGGCGGTCGCCTTTCCTATTCCTCTCGAACCGCCCGTTACTATGGCGGTCTTTCCTTGTAAACCTTTCATGTTTTATCTATAAATTAACTTATTAATACTAAACTGTTTTTCTGTTTCAAACCGGTATGCCTGCGGCGCAGGCGCCAATACCTCATATCCTTATCTGTTTTTTTAATCTTACCATTTCCATGATGAAAAATACCAGTACCGAGATCAACACTCCCGCCGTCAGCGCCATGATATATGCGCAGCTCGTTTTTCCGCCGACGGCAATGACATAAGACGAATTGCTGAAATAAGCTATAAAGGCGATAAGGAAAAATTTTACGATCCGCATCATTTGAATGTCACGCTTGGATAATATGCCGGCATTGCGGATTTTTATTTTGACATGACGATTGATCAACTGAGGATATTTTTGGATAACAGACAGGACGACGTAAAATGCCGCAGCAATCAGGGAAAGAATCCACAGATAATCCCGACTGCCCCATTTGTCGATTTTGCCATTCACATTGTAGTGAACAGGAATTTCGACGCCGGCAAGCTCTCCGTAGAAACACAGCGGGACGAATGTCCATATCAGAGTTGCAAGCGACAGCATTTCAATTATTCGGCAGTACAATGCCGGTGTCAGTGTATTCATTCCAAACCTTTTTATTATCTGTTTAAAAGACGCCGCAGTTCGGCAAGTTCCCTGTCCTTTTCTTCTATAGCTTTGTCTTTTTCTTCTATAGTCCTGTCTTTTTCAGTGATTACTTTTGCATATTTTTCTTCCGTTTCCAGTATGCCCTCTTCCTTAGCGGTAGCTATTTCGCTTAGACGGCGGCTTTTCATGTCCTGCTCATAGTCATAATTCGCTTTTTCCTTTGGCGGGAGGCTGTAGTAATCCATCACTTCGCGTGCTTTAAGCAGTCCCTTGGCCTTAAATTCGTCTTTTATCCGGTCGTGCTTCAGGAAGTATATCCACTCATCCAGCGTATTTTTGGCGACATCGTCGAAATTGTTTATTTTAAGAACATAATATTCGGGGAATATATTTCCCGCTTCGATTTCGCCAAGAGTTTTCCGCTGTTTTGCCGACAGCTTGAGGATGTCGCGATGATGCAGACCCTTGAATGATGTTTTGCCGTGATATACATAATCCGTACCTTGTCCGAGATCGAAATACACAATGTTGATTGAATATACTTTCCGTACCTTTATATATCGTTCTCCCCGGAATATGTGGTCGGCTATGGTTTTGCTTGCGCCGTACAGCATCCGGTGAAAGTAATCCGCCTGCGGAAGGAACTGTAATTCTATCAGGATGATTTCGCCCGCCGTGTCTTCCACCGTAATATCCACGCGATTGCTTTTGTCGTCGGGGTCTTCTCTGTTGCTTTCGCTCTCAAGAATATTCGTTATTTTGAGAGACTGCTTCAGCAGTTCGCTCAGAAAACCTTCAACAACCTCGTAGTTTGTCTTGTTGCGCAGCAGCCTTTTTATAGCCCAGTCAAACGACACTAAGGGTCTCTCGTTACTGTATTCAGGTATCATATCTGCCGAACGGGAAAAATTATTTCATCAACTCCGGATATGTAATCGAAAAGATCAGAACAAGCAGTCCGAGCACAAGCACGATAATGGTTTTCGTGCCGGCGCCTTTCCATTCTTTCAGGAATATGCCCCACACATTGCTGAACAGCACGTTCAGCGACATCAGTATGCACCACGAGAACGCCAGAAGCACCGGCGAGGCCTGCAGGAAACTTTTCCCCACTTCAAGCCCGAAGAACTGCGAGTACCAGCATATTCCGGCAATGGCGCAAAACAGCAGGTTGTTGAGCATGTTCGAGGCAGAGGCATAGTCTTTGAACGTTTTGTTCTTTGTGTTCTGGAAAAGGCAGTACCCTGCATTCACCACAAATCCGCCCAGCGTTACGAGGAATATAACGGGCAGCCCGGCGAAAAGCGGATCCACGCCTTTGCTCAGCGTGAAGGCTTTTATTCCCGTTCCCGCGTCGAGACCCAGCGCGAAGCAGGCGCTCATCACACCCGCAAGTAAAGCTACGAGCAGTCCTTTTGTGAGCGCGAAGTCCTTGATGGCAGCACGTTTTTCCTCTTCGCTCATGTTCCGCGAACGGAGGCTTCCGGCATAGCCGATAATCGAGATACCGGCAAGCGTGATGCAAACGCCGGTCAGAAGTATCAGCCCCTCGCCGTGAAACAGGGCTGTCTTGGCGAACAGGGCTGGCAGCAGCGTACCGAACGCCGCACAGGTACCCAGCGCAATCGACTGTCCGAGGGCTACGCCCAGATATCGCATACTCAGACCGAATGTCAGCCCGCCGACGCCCCACATCGCTCCGAAAAAGATCGATTTGAACGCTCCTCCGGCTCCCCACACTTCTGCAAGGCTGCTGCTTTCGGGGATTGCGAGCAGTGTTCCCAGAAACGGGAATACCAGCCATGCGAAAACGCCCTGTACCAGCCAGAACGATTCCCACGACCACTGTTTTACTTTCTTTATCGGCACATACGAGCTTGCCTGCCCGATGCTGCCGACAGCAATAATCAATAAACCAATAAATATACTCATAGTGTACAAAATTATACTGTTAAATATTCGTCTGTTTCAAAACCTGCGGGTTCAGTATGTTTCGCGGGCGTTTGCCGGCGAGAACGTCTGCCGCGTTTTCCACGGGGCGGGTTTTCAACTCATAGAGCGATTCTTCGGAATAGTAACCTGCGTGCGGCGTCAGAATCACATTGTCCAGCGCTGTCAGCGGATGGTCGGCGGGCAGCGGTTCAGTCTCGAAGACGTCCAGCCCCGCGCCGCGTATTGTTTTGTTTCTGACTGCTTCGATTAAGGCGTCCGTATCGACTGTTCCTCCGCGCGAAGTGTTGATCAGTATCGCGTCGCGTTTCATTTTCGACAGTGCGTCGGCGTTAATCAGATGCCTTGTCGCGGCCATCAGCGGCACATGCACCGAGACGACGTCGCTTTGCGCGAGCAGATCGTCGAAAGTAACTACCGGTATTCCGTCGTCGGTAGTCGTGCCGGGTTCAAACGCGATATCCGTACCGATAACGCTATATCCCACCCCCCGCGCTTTGACTGCGGCCGCGCGTGCGATGCGTCCCAGCCCGAGTACGCCGAACACTCTGCCGCTAATCCGGTTCAGCGGCTTGACGGCGGCGAGGCTGTAGTCGCCGCGCCTGATCTGCCTGTCGAGCGTTACGATACCCCTGTGCAGGGCAAGCGTAAGGGCAATAGCCTGGTCGGACACTTCCTGATACGAATAGTCGGGGACGTTGCATACTGCGA
>JAIRSN010000016.1 GCA_031255425.1 Dysgonamonadaceae bacterium | reverse complement strand
TACAACGTTATCGCGAAATACGCTTACAGTGATTACCCCGGCAATCCGAACGGATCGGACTACGCCATCGCCGGACTGTGTTCCAAAGACGGCCGGCACGTAGCCATGATGCCCCACCTGGAACGCTCCGTTTTTCCGTGGCAATGGGCGCATTATCCGTCCGACCGCAAAAGCGATGAGATTACTCCGTGGATCGAGGCTTTCGTAAACGCCCGCCGCTGGGTCGAACAACAACCTGAAAAATCGTACTGAAATGGCACTTATAAAATCGGTGAGGGGATTCGTTCCTCAGATGGGAGAAAACGTGTTTTTGGCCGACAATGCGACCCTTATCGGGGATGTTGTTATCGGAAACGATTGCAGCATTTGGTTTAATACGGTCTTGCGGGGCGACGTCAACTCCATCCGGATCGGCAACCGGGTGAACATTCAGGACGGGGCGGTGGTTCATACGCTCTACGAAAAGTCGGTTGCCGTCATCGGCGACGATGTCTCCATCGGTCACAATGTGACGATACACGGTGCAAGAATCGAAAACGGCGCGCTGATCGGCATGAATGCCGTCGTTCTCGATCATGCCGTTATCGGCGAAGGCGCTTTGGTGGCGGCAGGCTCGGTGGTTCTCAGCGGAACTGTCGTGGAGCCCGGCAGCATTTACGCCGGGACCCCCGCCAAGTTTGTCAAGAAGATGGATCCGGAACAGTCGAAAGAGATCAACCAGAAGATTGCGAAAAATTACCTGATGTATTCCGGCTGGTACAAGTGAAACAGGTCGTTAAAGATTTTTTCGGTGGCGCCCAGGTTCCGGCACACAAACGCTCCGGCTTTCGAGCCGGTTTCTTTTAATAACTGCGAATAATCCAACAAGTCATTTATCCGGCTGTTAAACTCATCGGCACTGGCGATTGAGATGCCTCCTCCGGCGGCTATTAAATCTTTCGCCTCCTTGAACCGTTGATAATTCGGCCCGAACACAACGGGAATGCTGTAAACGGCGGCTTCCAAGGTGTTGTGAATGCCGGCGCCGAATCCGCCGCCGATGTAGGCGATCTGACCGTACCGGTAAATGGAGGAAAGCAACCCGAAACAGTCGATAATCAAACAGTCTGCTTCGACAGCGGGCGTCTCCGCCAGTTGAGAGTAAAGCAGATACGGCCGTTTCAGTTGGGCGGTAATCGCCCGGATGCGGCTTTCCGTAATTTCATGGGGGGCAATAATCAGTTTGATGTCCGGCTTTTGATTGAAATACGGGAGAATCAGTTCTTCGTCTTTCGGCCAGGTGCTGCCGGCGATCAATACGGTTTTCCCGGCGGCGCCTGCCTGGTTGAGGAATTTGTCAATCAGCGGCAGGTCTTTCCGTTGCGTATAAATTTCGTGTACCCGGTCGAAGCGGGTGTCGCCGCTTACGGTGACGTTCCGGATGCCGTATTTCGCCAATAATTGTTTGGAGTTTTCGTCCTGCACAAAAAGGCAGTCGTAATTTCTAAGAATCTCGCGGTAGTTCTTCCCATACGGACGGAAAAAGACCTGGTTCGGACGAAACAGGGCGGAAACAATATACGCCGGAATCGAACGCTTCTTCAGTTCGGTCAGGTAGTTTTCCCAAAATTCATATTTAATAAAGACGGCCATTACCGGCTTTGCCAGATCCAGGAACGTTTTCACATTCTTTTTCCTGTCGAAAGGAAGATAGCAGATCACATCGGCAAGCGGATAGTTTTTCTTTACCTCATAGCCCGACGGGGAAAAGAAAGTGAGCAGGATTTTATACTCCGGCTGCTCCTTTTTTATCTTCTCGATAAGGGGCCTGCCCTGTTCAAATTCCCCAAGGGAGGCGGCATGGAACCAGATGTATTTAGCTTGGAGGTCGATATTCCGTTGCAGTATATCAAACGTTTTCTTTTGTCCGGCAATCATCCGTTTGGCCTTTTTATGGAAAGGCGAAACCAGTCCGGCGACAAAGGCGTAAAGCGCTATGGCAAAATTGTACATCAAAAAATCAAGAAATAAGCATCAAGAATCTCCGGATTCTCAATTCAGGTTCGTAATCGCTCTTTTCACTCTCCTTATCACTTCCTCTTTGCCGAGTACTTCGGTAATATCGAAAATATGCGGCCCTTTTGCTTCGCCGACCAAAGCCAGACGGAGGACATTCATGATGTTTCCCAAGGGATACCCCTTCGATTCTATCCATTGGAGTACCGTTTTCTCGGAACATGCCGCCGTGAAATCCGTTATGGATTCCAATACTTCGGTCAGTTCGGTCAATTGGGCGGCGGAATCTTCTTTCCACCGTTTTTTCACTGTTTTTTCGTCGTAAGCGGTGGGGGCGATAAAAAAGAAAGCCGCCTGGTCCCATATTTCTTTGACGAAATTCACCCGTTCCTTTACCAGCCCGGTCACCTTTACCAGCTTTTCGAAAAGCGCGTTGTCCGTACGGGCTTGGTTGGCTATTTCCTGAAGGGTTTCGCAGGGAGAAGGCGTGGCGAGGAGTAGCGTGGCAATTTCCTCGTTGGGTTTCGATTGAATGTATTGATGGTTGAACCATTCTCCTTTTTTATAATCAAATTTGGCGCCGCTCCTGCTGCATTTTTCCAGTGCAAAACAGGCGGCAAGTTCGTCTATGGAAAGGAGTTCGCGGCCGTCCCCCGGATTCCAGCCGAGCAATGCCAGGAAATTCAGCACGGCTTCCGGCAAATAGCCGGATTCGCGATAGCCCGAAGCTATTTCCCCTGTTTTAGGGTCCTGCCATTGCAGGGGAAAGACGGGAAATCCCAGCCGGTCGCCGTCCCGCTTGCTTAGTTTGCCGTTGCCTTCCGGCTTCAGCAGCAGGGGCAAATGCGCAAATTGCGGCATCGTGTCTTCCCATCCCAAATAGTGATACAGCAGAACGTGCAAGGGCGCCGACGGCAGCCATTCTTCCCCCCGTATCACATGGGTGATTTCCATTAAATGGTCGTCCACGATGTTTGCCAGATGGTAGGTGGGGAGCCGGTCGGACGATTTATACAGGACTTTATCGTCCAGTATGGAAGAATTGACGACCACTTCGCCCCGTATCAGATCGTTTACTGCGATGGTCTGGTTGGGTTCGATTTTAATCCGCACGACGTATTGTTTTCCTGCCGCTATCCAATCTTCCGTCTCTTCCCGGGACAGGGTCAGGGAGTTTTTCATGGACAGGCGGGTGGAGGCATCGTATTGGAAATTGGGGATTTCCGCCCGCTTTGCTTCCAGTTGCTCCGGCGTATCGAAGGCGATGTACGCAAGTTCTTTTTCCAGCAGCCGGTCGACATACTTTTTATAGACGTCTTTCCGTTCCGATTGCCGGTAGGGTCCGTACTTTCCGCCTTTGTGCGGGCCTTCGTCGAAGGTAATGCCCAGCCAGTTGAAGGCGTCGATGATGTATTTTTCGGATCCGGGAACAAACCGCTGCGAATCGGTGTCTTCGATTCGCAGGATAAGTTTTCCTTTTTGTTTTTTCGCAAAGAATTGATTGTATAACGCTGTCCTCACTCCTCCGATATGTAGTGGCCCCGTGGGACTCGGAGCAAAGCGTACCCGTATTTTCATATATTAGCAATTGATATGGTTCGTATTATTTCCGCAAAGTTACGCTTTTCCGTTGAGAAATAAAACAAGCGGCTACGCCGCCGGGTTACGGCTGCGCCTTCGGCTTGCCTGATTTTTCTTTTTGCCTTGATGCAAAAAGAAACAAAAAAATCAAGGCTTGGCTTCTTGGCGGACCGCTTCGATTTGCCGGCTAAATGGATTACAACTCGCTTCGCTCAAACAGTAATCCATTTTTAACGCCGGCTGCATCGAGCGGTTTTTCCCGCCT
>JAIRSN010000269.1 GCA_031255425.1 Dysgonamonadaceae bacterium | reverse complement strand
CTCTTCCCCCGCCCTCTCCCAAGGAGAGGGAGCTTGGGGCGGCTGCGCCGCCCTTAATGCATAATCCACAATAAAAAAAGGGCGGCAACGCCGCCAGGAGTGGTCGGAAGAAATTCCGATCACTTTTTTGTTTTTCTACTTGATTTAAATACATTTTAGTTGTATATCTGATTTATAATTAATAAACAGTTAAACTGCGTTAAATATTACTCGAAAATTTGGTTTACAACATAGAAGGTAATGAAGTTGGGATGTAGGGGGATAATGTCTTTATGCTACGGAGGTTGTTTTGTTATTAAAATTAGGTAGAAATGAGGTTTTTTGTCCCAGCGCTCTGCAACTCGCAGCCGCTTTTATAATGCGTTGGTCCTGACATTGCCCTTTTTGGCAAAGAAGAAAGCTCAAAGGCGCATCAATTCTTTCAGCGGTTCGGTGACGAAACGCCTTTCTTTGTAGCGGGGATGAGGAAGAGTCAGTTCGTCGGAATCATACACCAGGTCGTCGTAGAAGATCAGGTCTATATCGATGATACGGTCCTGGTAGGCGGGGGAATGGTCTTCCGGCCGGCCCATTTTCCGTTCCATTTTCCGGGTGACGTGCAGCAATTCGAGGGGAGGCAGGGCAGTTTCGACTTTTATCACCATATTGAGGAAAGTATTCTCGGACACAAAGCCCCAGGGTTCGGTTTCATAAACGGAAGAAACGGCGGCGACGGTGCCGATTTCCTCCTTTATCCATGCAATGGCGGTGAGCAGGTTCCGTTTTTTATCGCCCAGGTTGGTACCCAGCGCCAGGTAAGCGACATGCAGCGTATTCACCTTAAAGAATCAGCATGGCGTGGCCGTATGTTCCAAAGCGGTATTTGTCGGCGATTGCGCGATTATACGCCTCCATCATCAGGTCGTATCCGCTGAAAGCCGCCGCCTGCATCAGCATGACCGAAAGCGGCAGGTGAAAATTGGTAATCAGGCTGGTTGCCACAGAAAAGTCGTACGGCGGAAAGATGAATTTATTGGTCCAGCCGTCGTATTCCTTCAGGTGTCCCCCGGTGGTCACGGCGCTTTCGATGGCGCGGACAACCGACGTCCCGATGGCACAGATCTGCCGGTTTTCGTCTTTTGCCTTGTTCACAATCGCTACCGCATCCTTTCCGACAATGACTTGTTCGGAATCCATCTTGTGTTTTGTCAGGTCTTCGACGTCGATGTCGCGGAAATTCCCCAAACCGGAATGTGCGGTGATAAAAGCAAATTCGCATCCTTTTATCTCCATGCGTTTCATCAGTTCGCGGCTGAAATGCAAGCCGGCTGCCGGAGCGATGACCGCCCCTTCGTTCTTTGCGTAAATCGTCTGGTAACGTTCGCTGTCCAACTTCGTAGCCCCCCTTCCGAGATAGCCCGGAATCGGCATCTCGCCCAAGTCGTAGAGAATCGCCTTAAACTCTTCGTGCGATCCGTCGTACAGGAAGCGGAGCGTCCGTCCGCGCGAGGTCGTGTTGTCGATCACTTCGGCGACCAGCGAGTCGTCGGCTCCAAAGTATAATTTGTTTCCTATCCGGATTTTGCGCGCGGGATCGACCAGCACGTCCCACAACCGTAACTCCCTGTTCAATTCGCGCAATAAGAACACTTCAATCTGAGCGCCCGTCTTTTCTTTGTTCCCATACAGGCGGGCGGGGAAGACATACGTGTCGTTGAATATAAACGTATCTTTTTCGTTGAAATATTGAAGCATGTCTTTGAATATCTTGTGCTCTATTTCGCCTGTGTTGCGATGGACAACCATCAACCGGGATTCATCCCTGTGCTGAGCAGGGTATGCAGCAATTAATTCTTGCGGAAGATTGAACTTGAATTTCGAAAGTTTCATATATAAATTTACGAATTAAAGATTATGAATTAGGTGTTTATTGAAAATACTTTTTCGTTGAGCATCCGGTCGAATTGGTCGATTCCGATACATTGGTCCAGGGTAACCGGGCCGATTCGCGTCCGTTCCAGGCCGGTCAGGTGGGCGCCCGAATGGAGCGCTGCGCCGATGTCGCGTGCCAATGCGCGGATGTACGTTCCTTTGCTGCAAACCACCCGGAGGGTCAGTTCTTCCGGCCGGTACGACAAGAGTTCGATGGCATCCAGCACCAGCGATTTGGGTTTCAGGTCTACTTCCAAGCCTTTCCGCGCCAATTCGTACGCCCTGTCGCCATTGATTTTACAGGCGGAGAATGCCGGCGGAACCTGTTCGATAGCGCCTAAAAACCGGGGCAAGGTGCGTTCGACCAATTCCTTTGTGATATGCCCGGTTTCGTACACCCGGTCGACTCCGGTTTCCAGGTCGAACGAAGGCGTTGTGGCTCCCAGGCGCAGGACGGCGACATATTCTTTCGTCTGGTACTGAAATTCTTCGATTCGCCGGGTGGCTTTCCCGGTGCAAACAATCATTACGCCCGTTGCCAGCGGATCCAGCGTGCCGGCGTGTCCCACTTTTATCTTTTTCACATTCAGGTACCGCGAAATTTTATACCGGACTTTGTTCACCAGATCAAAGGACGTCCAATGCAAGGGCTTATTGAAATATAAGATTTCTCCTTCCTGAAAGTCAACGTTCATTACAGTATATTTAAATGATAACCCGAAAAAAGCAGCAGCAGCAATACGCCGCCCGCAACGATGCGGTAATAGCCGAACGCTTTGAATCCGTATTTGCCGATAAAGCCGATAAAGAACTTAATGGCTAAGGTGGCAACGACGAAAGCAACTAAATTGCCGACCAGCAGTTTGTCGATGTTTTCGAGCAGCACCGCCTGGCTTTCGGGAACGGCTATCAGCTTGTAGAGCTTGTAGGCGGATGCGGCAAACATAGTCGGAACCGCCAGGAAAAAGGAAAACTCGGCGGCTTGCGTCCGCGTCAGTTTTTGTGACATCCCCCCGACGATGGTCGCCATCGAACGGGAAACGCCCGGAATCATTGCGATGCACTGGCACAGCCCGATGATCAGCGCTTTCCGGTACGTAACAGCCGGACGGCTGTCCGTTTTATTAAACAGCCTGTCCACGAAAAGCATCAGGATGCCGCCCAGTACAAGCGTGATGCCGACGACTTCGACGCTTTCGAGCAGTTCGTCTATCTTGTCGCTGAACAGCAGTCCGAAAACGGCGGCGGGGACAAAGGCAACCAGCAGCTTCCAATAGAAATCCCAGCTCTGGAAGAAGCGCTTAAAGTAGAGGACCAGAACGGAAAGGATGGCACCGAACTGGATAATCACGGTAAATGCTTTGACAAATTCGGTGGGTTCGACGCCTAAAATACTTTCTGCGATGATCATGTGTCCGGTAGAAGAAACCGGAAGGAACTCGGTCAGTCCCTCGACGATGGCGATGATGATTGTCTGAAACCAGTTCATAATTATTCTTTTGGCTTTTTAAGGATGGCGTAAATCACCGATCCGAAACCGGTCAGGAGGACGACCGGCGCAACCAGCAGCCGCCGGGTATTGAAGATACTGGGGTCGAACCCGGTTTCTTCGGTGGTTTTCCCGCCCGATACCAGCAGGAAGCCGATGATAATGATCACAAGGGAAACCGCTAACAGTATAAAGTTTTCTTTCCCGAAGGTAAATTGTTTTTTATCCATTGTTTATTTTAATTACATTTTATAGAGGTCGTCTTCGTTGGCTCTCAGGTATTTGTTGACCGACAAACAGGTAGCCAGCCACGAGATCAGCATGCCCAGCAACAGCACGCTTCCGAAGAGGATTAATCCGGACGTTAAGTCGATCATTTCGGCAAGGTCCGGTATATTCGTCGCGATATAATAGATCAGCCAATACAGTAAGCCGCAGGCAATCAGGGCGGCGATAATTCCCGACAGGAGGTTCGACAGGATAAACGGCCGCCGGATAAATCCCGCCTTTGCGCCCACCAGTTGCATGGTGCGAATCACAAACCGTTTGGAATAGATTGTCAGCCGGATGGTGTTGCTTATCAATGCAAAAGAGATGAACAGCAGCAGTCCGGCGATAACGACCAGGATGATTCCCGCCTGCGTAATATTCTCATTGACGACCTGCAACAGTTCTTTCCGGTATTCGGTTTCCTGAATATCTCCGGAGAAGCGTTTGAGTTGCGTTTCGATAACCGCCAGGCTGTCGGGGTGGGCGTACGGCGCATTCAGATGCACCACGATTATATCCGGCAGGGGATTGAATCCCAGAAACTCTTCGGGGTTCTGTCCCAGATCCGCTTCCAACTGTTTAGCGGCTTCTTCTTTGGAATGATAGGCGATGGATTTGGCGAAGGGAACCTTATTCAACGCTACTTGCAGCTTCTGAATCTGCGCTTTGCTTGTGCCTTCCTGTAAAATAAGGTCGATCGACAGCGTTTCTTTTATGCGGGTAGAAAGACCGTTGGCAAACAGCGACAGGAGGACAACCAGACCGGATAAAAAAAGAACCAACGCTATGCTGATCGTCGCTGTTATTCTTGAATTAATGAAAGTGACAGGTGAAAGTTTACCTCTTTTTTTCATTCGTAATGATCTTTCTTGTTTTAGTGTGCCGCAAATTTACACAAAATTTGCGAGAATCTGCATTTTTCGGTCAAATATTTTACCGTGTTATCTGTAAGAGAGGGCTTTTTGTCTTCCTCCGGCGGAGCCGCCGATTTCCACAGGATTCCACGGCGCACGGTCTGCCCTGTGGGATACCCTGCTTGGAATGAAAAAAAATTGATTACTTTTGTATCTCAAAATCAAAATAGAAATGGCAAAAAGGAAACACAAGGAAATGAAACCGCAAAAGCAATTGAAAAAGAAAGAAATCATTCAACGCATAGTAAACCTTTTCAGTACCTGTCCCAAAGAAATAATGAACTATAAACAAGTCGGTTCGGCAATCGGAGTCACAACGCCTGTCGGCAAAGCGATGGTCAACACGGTGCTGGGAACGCTGGCTTCGGAGGGCTTTCTCGTAGAAGAACAACGGGGACGGTTCCGCTTGAACGGCTTGGGCAGCACTGCCGAGGGACGGTTCGAACGGCGTTCCAACGGGAAAAACTCGTTTATTCCGGACGATGGCGGTCATCCGATGTTTGTTGCCGAGCGCAATTCGATGCATGCCATGAGCGGCGACAAAGTGAAAGTGCAGGTTTTTGCGAAAAGAAAAGGACGCGAACCGGAAGCGGAAGTCATCGAAATCCTTCACCGGGAAGAAAAGACTTTTATCGGTATTCTGGAAGTGGCGCGGCATTACGCATACCTTATTGTCGACAGCAAGATATTGGCAAACGATATTTTTATTCCGAAAGACCGGCTCAAAGGGGGCAAATCGGGACAGAAAGCCGTTGTCCGGATTATGGAATGGCCTGAAAAAGCCAAGAATCCGGTCGGCGAAGTGCTGGACATCCTGGGCGAAGCCGGAAACCAACACACCGAAATGCACGCGATTCTGGCGGAATACGGCTTGCCGTATTCATACCCGAAGTCGCTGGAGGCGGCGGCGCGGAAGATTCCCACGCAAATTACGGCGGAAGAATGCAAGGCACGGGAGGATTTCCGGAATACGCTGACGTTTACCATCGACCCGAAAGACGCGAAAGACTTCGACGACGCCCTGTCTCTCAAGAAATTGCCCGGCAAGTGCTGGGAAGTGGGCGTTCACATTGCCGATGTGACTCATTACGTAAAACCGGAAAGCGGCATCGACCGGGAAGCCGCCGAAAGGGCTACTTCCATCTACCTGGTAGACAGAACTATTCCGATGTTGCCCGAAGTCCTGAGCAACGAACTTTGTTCCCTGCGCCCGAACGAAGACAAACTTTGTTTTTCGGTCATTTTTGAAATGAGCGCGGCGGCGGAAATCCGGAATTTCCGCGTCAGGCGGACCATCATCCACTCCAACCGGCGCTTTACCTACGAGGAAGCGCAGCAAATCATCGAAGACCATCCCGCCGCCACCCTGCCCGCCGATGAACTGGAAGCGGCGGTGCTGACCTTAAACCGGCTGGCGATAAAGTTGCGGAAAAAACGGTTCGAAAACGGCGCCATCAACTTCGACCGCGTAGAAGTAAAGTTCGATATTGATGAAAACGGGAAGCCGCTGGGGGTGTATTTCAAAGAATCCAAGGATTCCAACCGGCTGGTCGAGGAATTTATGCTCCTCGCGAATAAGACGGTGGCGGAAATCATCGGGAAAGTTCCCAAGAACAAAAATCCTAAAACCTTCATCTACCGCGTACACGACCTGCCGAATCCCGAACGGCTGGCGAACTTCACGGAATTTATCCGCCGGTTCGGGTACAAACTGAAAGACAGGGGTTCCGGTAGCGAAAACTCCAAAAGCATCAATAAGTTGCTGGACGAAGTGCAGGGGAAAAAAGAACAAAACCTGATCGAAACCATTGCCATCCGGTCGATGGCGAAAGCCGCTTACACCACCGTTAACATCGGGCATTACGGATTGGCTTTCAAATACTACACGCATTTCACATCGCCGATTCGCCGCTACCCCGACATGATGGTTCACCGCCTGTTGGAACGGTATTTATCGGGCGGGCGTTCCATCCCCAAACAGAAAACGGAGGATCATTGCAAGCACTGTTCCGACATGGAAAGCCTGGCTGTACAGGCGGAAAGGGCGTCTATCAAGTACAAACAGGTCGAATTCATGTCCGACAAAGTAGGGCGGACCTTCGACGGCATTATTTCCGGCGTCACCGAATGGGGATTGTTCGTCGAACTGAACGAAAACCGGTGCGAGGGCATGATTCCGATGCGCCACCTGGGGAACGACTTCTATGAATTTGACGAAAAAACGTACAGCCTGACCGGTAAACGGACCAAACGCCGCTACCTCCTGGGCGATCCGCTGAAAATCAAAGTGACCCGCGCTAACCTCGAAAGAAAACAACTGGATTTTGT
>JAIRSN010000149.1 GCA_031255425.1 Dysgonamonadaceae bacterium | reverse complement strand
CTCAATCCTGCCACCCACAGAGTGTAGGGGCACCCTGTTCAAACAAATATTCATTAGCCTGCGGGGGATTGGTTTTCCCCGCAGGAGCAAATAAAAAGCGGCGGAGGGTTGCGTTGCGTTTCCGCAGCCAGGCAAATACACCGTACCCCTTTAAAATACAAAAACGGTTGCGTGTCCCGCCTATTTTTTTGTCTTTTTCCCCAAAAACATTATCTTTGTTGCCCTATTATTTCATTTATATAATCGTACGGACGTGAAAAGGATATTGCAGGACAAAATGATAAAAGGCGGGGCATTGATAGCCCTGTTCCTGATGCCTTTCGTAGTCAAGTCGTTGCATCGTTCCTGCGAAGAACGCAACCTGTTTCCGGACGCCAAGCATGCCCGCCATGAATGTAACAACTGTCCGGTCTGCCAGTTTCACTACTATACGTTTACCGAGGTTGAACCGGCGCTGTTCGATGCCGTTCCCTCCGGCGTTTTTTCCGAACCCTTTTTCAACGATGAAGAAGCATACGATTCTTTCCTTTATTCCTGCTTCCTGCGCGGACCGCCGGGCGATTCCGCCGGGAACCATTCTTAATATATAATCATCCTATACTTAAACATTATGCGTATCGGTTTTATCGCCGGTATGTTCGTGGTGGGATTTATATTACCGGTCTGTTCCCAGGAGAAAGATACGGATATTCGTTTGGACAGCGTAGTGGTTGTGCAGTCGGCGGCGAAAACCGCGTCCCTCACTTCGGCGCTGTCCGTTGAAACGATTGACGAACGTTTCCTCCGGGAACATTTTACGGGTAATCTGATCAAAACATTGGAACATACGCCGGGCATTTATTCCATGGACATCGGTTCCGGTTTTTCCAAGCCCATGATACGGGGCATGGGATTCAACCGGATCTCGGTTGTCGAAGACGGAATCAAACAGGAAGGTCAACAGTGGGGCGACGATCACGGACTTGAATTGGACGTGTTTGCCGCCGAGCGGATCGTTATCCGGAAAGGTCCTTCGTCTATTCTCTACGGCAGCGACGCGATGGGTGGCGCCGTCGAACTGACGCCTTTCCCGCCTCCCGCGGAGAATCAAATCCGGGGAGAAGCCGTTCTTTTGGGGAAATCGGTCAACGAAGACCTGGGCGGATCGCTGATGGTCGCGCTGAAAAAAGACCGGTGGTTCACGAAAGTCCGCTACTCCGAACAGCATTTCGGGGATTACCGTATTCCTGCGGATACCATCGTTTACCTGACCCGGAAGCTGCCGGTCTATGGAAGGAAAATGAAAAATACGGCCGGCTGGGAACGGAATGCTTCCTTCCATGCCGATTATAGCAACCGCCGGTATCGTTCCGGTTACTCGATTAGCAATGTTTACCAGAAAACCGGATTTTTCCCCGGCGCACACGGGATTCCGGACGTTTCGCAAGTGCAGGACGACGGCGACAGCCGGAACACCGGGCTGCCTTACAGCCGGGTCAATCACCTGAAACTTTCCACGCATCAGCAGTATGCGTGGGACCGGATGATCGGCTACTGGGACGCCGGCTTTCAGGATAACCGCCGGCAGGAATGGAGCCGTTTCCATACCCACTACGGAAGCCAACCCGCGCCGGACAGACACCCGGACCAGGAGCTGGCGTTTGCCCTGCAAACCTTGACTTCCGCCCTGAAAATGCGGCTGCCGGTTTCGGAGAAGGGGGAATATACCGTGGGCTGGGACGTGCAGCTTCAGCGTAACGCCATCGGCGGATATGCTTTCCTGTTGCCCGAATACAAGCGGTTTACAACCGGGCTGTTCGGGCTGGCAACGTATCGCCCCAGCCGGAAAATCCTTGTCAGCGGAGGGCTGCGTTACGATTACGGACGGATGAACATCACCGCTTACCCGGACCCGTACCTGGAGATTTACCTGAAAGAAAAGGGAATCGACAGCCCGACGATTGAACGTTACCGGTGGAGAAGTTCCGGCGTGCATTTTCACTCCGGCAATTTTTCCGGTTCCCTGGGAATCGTCTGGACTCCGGACGACCGCCAATCGCTTAAGTTCAATATCGGAAAGAGTTTCCGCTTGCCCGGAGCCAACGAGCTGGCGTCGAACGGCGTTCATCACGGGACGTTCCGGCACGAGCAGGGCGACGCAACGCTTTCGTCCGAAAGGGCGTGGCAGTGGGATGCGTCCTATTCGTTGGAGAACAGCCGGTGGACGTTCTGCCTGATGCCTTTCTTCAACTGGTTTGAAAACTATATTTACCTGCGTCCGACCGGCGAATGGTCGATGTTGCCGCATGCCGGACAGATCTACCGCTTCACGGAAACGGAGGCGGTCTTTGCCGGAGCGGAAATATCGCTGGAGATCAAGCTGCCGGCGCAGTTGAATTATCATTTCAACGGGGAATATGTTTACACCTGCAACCGGAAAAAACAGATTCCCCTGAGTTTTTCGCCGCCGGCTTCCTTCCGGAATACGCTGGAATACCGGGGAAAAAAGATGCAAACTTACCTGGAGTTTCACAGCATCGCGGCGCAGAACCGGATCGCCACCAACGAAGACCCGACCCCCGGAGCCACCCTGATTCATTGGGGCGCTTCGGCTAATCTCTCCACAGGCAGAACCGAAGCGGAATTGACCGTGACCGTTCAGAACCTGTTGAATACAAAATATTATAATCATTTAAGCTTTTACCGGAAAGTGGAAATCCCCGAACCGGGACGAAACTTCCAAATACTTATTAAAATACCCTTTAAAAAATTATTCAAATGAAAACTATAATTTATATTACAAGTGTTTGCTTTTTAGCGATTTCTTTTTTTCTTTCTTCCTGTGACGATGGCGATACGACAAAGCCCGTGATTGATCTGGCGGAACCGGAAGACGGTGAGCAACTGTTAATCGGCGATGATGTTCATTTTGTGATGGATCTGTCCGATAATGAAGCATTGGCGTCGTACAAGATAGAGATCCACAACAATTTCGACAATCACGAACATGTGCGCGCCGGAGCGGTGGATGAAACGGTCGCTTTTACTTTTGAACGGACGTATGCGCTTTCGGGACAGAAAAATGTGCATATCCACCACCACGACATTGAGATTCCGGAAAATGCCACGCCCGGCGATTATCACCTGATGGTTTATTGCACGGATGCCGCCGGAAACGAAGCGCATCTGGCGGTCGGCGTTGTCTTGAGCCGTGAGGCGGAAGGAGGGCACCACCACCACGACGACGGCGACGACGATTAAACCGGTCGTTTGTTTCGTGGGTGATGTTCCAATATTTCACTACGCAGAAAATCACGATCCAAGTGGGTGTAAATCTCGGTGGTCGTGATTTTTTCGTGTCCCAGCATTGCCTGAATTGCCCGCAGGTTGGCGCCGCCTTCCAGCAGGTGGGTAGCGAATGAGTGCCGGAAGGTATGCGGGCTGACGTTCTTTTGTATTCCCGCCGATTCGGAGTAAACCTTTATCAGGTGGAAAATCATAATCCGGGAGAGCGCCGTCCCCCGCCGGCTCAGGAAGAGGATGTCTTCAAACCCTTTTTTTACGGCAATGCGGTTCCGGTCGGGAAGATAGAGCTGAATCTCTTTGACCGCCGTCCGGGAGACAGGCACCAGCCGCTGTTTGCCGCCTTTCCCGTCTACTTTCACAAACCCTTCCTCCAGGTACAGGTTGGAAAAACGAAGGCCGGTCAGTTCGGAAACGCGGAGCCCGCAACTGTACAGGACTTCCAGAATGGCTTTGTTCCGTTGCCCTTCCGGTTGCGACAGGTCGATGACGGAAAGGATGCGGTTTATCTCGTCCAATGAGAGAAACTCCGGAAGTTTCAAGCCGATCTTGGGCGATTCGAGCAATTCGGACGGGTCGACCTGAATCCGGTTCTCCAGCGACAAATACCGGTAAAACGATTTGATTCCCGAAATAATCCGGGCTTGCGAACGCGGATTTATTCCTGCCTCGTGCAAAGCACCGATCAGCCCCTGCAAATCTTCCAGTACAGCTTCCTGGGGATGCCGGGGGATGTCCTGCAAGTAATTCAGCAGTTTGTTCAAATCGTCTAAGTAGGCTTCTACCGAATGAGGCGAGAGCGATTTTTCCAACAACAGGTGGGTGCGGTACGATTGGACCAAGGAAGGAATATTTTCATTTTGCATGATAAAGTTCAAAATTAAGCGGTAAATGATTACTTTTGCATCCAAAGATACTAAATTATACTTGAAAACAATGAAAATCCAGATTATCAACGGCCCAAACTTAAACCTGCTGGGCGTCCGCGAGCCGGATGTTTACGGGGCGGTTTCCTTTTCAACTTATATGGACAGACTGAAAACCCTTTATCCGCAAGTGGAATTTGCCTGTTTCCAGTCGAATGTGGAAGGAGAAATCATCAACCGGATTCAGGAGACGGGATTTTCTTTCGACGGAATCATCCTGAATGCGGGCGGGTACACACACACGTCGGTTGCCATTCACGACGCCATTAAAGCAGTCCGGACGCCGGTGATAGAGGTGCATATCTCCAACGTTCATTCGAGGGAATCCTTCCG
>JAIRSN010000104.1 GCA_031255425.1 Dysgonamonadaceae bacterium | reverse complement strand
CAGTTGTCGTTTATTCCGCGGCTGCTGCAAAACACTCCGGAACCCCTGTTGGAGATTCCGGAGCCCACGCATTCGCCGGCAAGTATCTTCGGCGAAGTTTCGTTCCACAGCACACTTATGTTGACTATTTTGATCATGGGAGAAAGTTTGTCCGGCAAAGTTATGAATTGTTTTAATAAAAGCAAGAGAAATTTCAAAAAAAATAACTTTTTAGCCGGTTTCGTTGAAATTATTTTTTGGCGCTTTGTTTTTCTTTGAATTTCAACACCTGGCGTTCCAGTTTTTCCACGCACCTGTCGATCGCTTCTTCAAACGTATCGGCGACTTCCTGCCCGAAAAAATCGCGGCCCGGCGAGAACAGTTTGATGGAAGCATCTTTGTTTGCGTTGCTTTCCGGTTTGACCACTTTCAGCGTCACATCCGCCCGCGACACTCCGTCGTTGAATTTCGACAACCGTCCTACTTTTTTCTGAATAAATGTTTCTAATTGCTTACTTGCTTCAAAATGAATTGAATGAATCGTGATTTCCATAAAAACCTCCTTTTGTTTTTTAGGCCCTTGGATGAGCCTGGTGATACGCTTTTTTTAATTCTTCAAAAGTTGTATGAGTGTAAACTTCGGTAGAAGAGAGGCTTGCATGTCCCAATAATTCTTTGACAGCATTCAGGTCTGCACCGTTGTTCAGCATACTCGTTGCAAATGTGTGCCTTAACACGTGAGGGCTTTTCTTTGATAAATGGGGTGTTTCCGACAATCTTTTTTTGACAATGCGATAGACCACGCTGTTTGAGAGGGGCGTTCCGTTTGCCCGCACGAAGAACCTCCGGGGGTCCGCCGCCTGAATTTCCTCCTCTTTTGCAGACAGATAGCTTTGCAAAACATCTTTCAGCGGCTTCGAAAACGGGATTAAGCGTTGTTTGTTCCGTTTGCCGGTCACCTTTATCAGTTGCGCGTGGAAGTCGACGTCTTCGTTTTTCAACCCCACCAGTTCCGCGCAGCGGATGCCGGTGCAGTAGAAGAGGTCGAGGATGGCGGTATCGCGTTTCCCTTCGAAGGAGCCGTCCGTTTCCAGCGCCAGCAGCAACCGCTCCATTTCGGCGTCCTCAACGAAGTGGGGGAGGGGCTTATTTGCCTTTGGGCCTGCCACTTTCCTCACGGGGCTGGATTCTATCACCCGGTATTTACACAGGTATTTAAAAAAAGATTTCAAAGAACTCAGCTTGCGGTTCACGGACAGCGGCGAGTATTCATCTCCCATCAACGACACAATCCATTTGCGGGCGAGCGCCGCGTCTACCGCGTGCGGGTCGAAGGTTTCCTCTCCGTTAGCGAACCGTTTAAAACAATACAAATCATTCTTATACGCTTCGATTGTATGCAGAGAATAGTTTTTCTCGTGCTGCAAGTATTGTAAGAATGATTCGATCAGCATCACATTTTATTTTGATAATGCTACGAAGATAGTAAAAAAAGAAGAAAACGAAAAAAAATGGGAAAAATATTTTCTCATTATTCTGTTTTCTTCCCACAATTTGATTTATTCTTCTTCCTGGTGGAGTTTTTGTACGTAGACGGCGTGGATTTTTTGTTTTCTTTTTTCGACAGAAGGTTTTGTGAATGCCTGTCTTCTTCTGAGTTCTTTGGTGACTCCTGTTTTTTCAAATTTTCTTTTGAATTTCTTTAAGGCTCTTTCAATGTTCTCGCCTTCCTTTAATGGAACAATAATCATAATTTTCTTTTGACTGTTAAATTTTTATTTACCTAATTATTAATTGATTTAATTTTCAAGGCGCAAAGATAATGCAAAGTTTATACATCGCCAAATGAAATGGCTTTTTTTCACCTCTTTTTAGTGTAAATAGTTGTCCGGCATCCGGTAGGGGCGGGGAGTGGATTCCGTTCTCCCTCCCGGTGCGGGCGTTGCCGGCACCGGGAGGGAGGGGAATGTATCGGGAATAGATTGTCTTGATTGTCAGTTTTTCTTGCAGCGGACGCTGAGAAGGCCGTACTTGACAATAGGAGATAAAGACGGATAGCCATACGCAACGTCAAGTATACCACCCTGCCCACTACTACTTGCGAGCCAGAAGTATGCGCATTTTCCCCATTCAATAGTAGTGCCTGCGGTGCGTCCGGTCAAGAGAGCATCAAAACCATTTTCATTATGCGCATTGCTTTCACCGGTCGAAGCGCCTGTAGTTACCGGCGTTTTGCTTACCATCTTTTGAAGGGCGGCGCCCTTTCCCTCACGCGACGAATAAATCTGGTCTTCGTCGTCGCCAATGACTTGTACCAACTGATTCCATTCATTTTTATTAGGCAAATGCCATCCGGCGGGGCATATCCCTTGGCGATTTACCGGAACCTCATCCGTATCCGCAGGATCCATACCGGTATTGGCTGCTGCCCATGTGTATGTAAGCCCGTGAGCAGGATTTGGGTTGAAATAATTTCCATTCGGATAGTAATAGTAAGGGGCATTCTCGTAGCTAGAATTTGCACTGGAGGTCAACGCCACCCCGGCAGGAGTCTTCTTCGATCGCAGGTTTTGTGTCATCCAGCAACCCGCAGCGCCAAAATCTCCCACCGAGTAAGCATTATCTTCCGCATCCCCGATCGTACGCGGGCAAGGGCTGTTATTGCCGGCGTCGAGCAATGTCCACGAGGCGCCGTTCCATATATAAATTCCCGGGCCATATAAAACGTCAGCCGTATTGTAAACGATCATTCCGGTAGCCGTTTGCTTTTCCTCTTCGCTGGCGCCCTGTTTCAACTCAAATTTGGTTGCAGAGCCACTCAGTTTCACATTCGGCAGCAGCAAACCCAAGTTGTTTTGACCTCCGGACGCTAAATCCAGAATAGCCCCTGCGTGCGGTTCATCGTCCATGTTTCCACCGATAAGTACCTGTCCATTCACACCGGTTGCGCTTATCACGACAAGCGTCAACATCAAATAAAATACTTTCTTTTTCATCTTACTCTTTTTAAAATTGTTTTTCGTTTTTATTGATTATTTACTCACTGTTTATTAATGAAATCCGGTTCCGGTAAAGACAACCCCAACTTATATAAACATGAGAGTGAAAACTTCTTGAGCAATAAATAATGAATGTAAATGATCCGTTTGATTCATCATCCATTATTCAAAAAAGTTGCCTTTACCATCGCCGGAAATAATTAAGTGCTTTAATGTTTCATGCTGTATTTTGGGCTTCCTGAATCCCGAAAGAGAAGCGATTTAAAAATGCGAAGCGCGGGACTTTTAACTTTATTCGTGTTTGAGGTTCTCGAATACCCGTTCCTACAAATAAGTTATACCCACGCTTGCCACGTGAGCGCTTACTAACTTACTCTTGTAGGAACCGAAATTTTCGAGATTTCAAACACAAGAATAAAAGCTAACGCTTTTTTAAAAAATATGTATTATTACAAAATAATTTCTGTTTCTTATTAAATATTTGTTGTTCTTTACTTAAAACCCTGCAAAAGTAGTGCGATTCTTTTAAAATAAAAAATAAAAACGATTTTTTTCGGGCGTGTTGCTTGCTTGTTGGCTGTATTTCCTGTGTGTTTTCAAAGGAATAAGCCGGCGATTCCGGCGGATACAATCAGGGCGATGGGGTGTATTTTGACATACATAACCAGAAAAAACGCGATTCCGAAAATAAGAAAGCTCTTGAAATCGGCAAAATTTTCTTTGTTCACCAGTAAGAGTGCGGCGGCGGCAATCAGTCCGACGGTTGCCGGGCGCAATCCTTTGAACGCATCGTTAACATACGGATTTGTCCGGAATTTCCGGTAGCTGAGGGCAATCAGCCAGATGATGATGAAGGAAGGTGCGCAAACCGCGAATGTGGCTACGGCAGAGCCCGCCACACTTTGAGTCACCGTATAACCGATGTAAGTCGCCGAATTGATTCCGATCGGGCCGGGCGTCATCTGCGAAACCGCTATTATATCGGTAAATTCGGAGGCGGTCAGCCATTGATGCTTCTCCACCACCTCGTGCTGGATAAGCGACAGCATGGCGTAACCGCCTCCGAAACCAAATAAACCTATCTTAAAATAGGTACAGAATAATTGTAAATAAATCACTTTTTCATTTGCTTGCGAAGAAAGCCTTGCGTTCCACCGCTTGCCGCAGCGCGAAAACGCCGGCCTCATCCATGCTGACGGTCATCGTGGAGCCGTCTGCCAAATAAACGATAGCCTCATTGCCTCCGGCGAATTTCAACAGGGGGATTGTTTCGCCCATCGTTTCCAGCGCCCAACTGTTTTCTTCGGCGTTGAAACAAAATTCGAGGATTTCCCCGGTTCCTTCTTTCTGAATTTTATGCCCTTTCGAATCGGTCGTGATGCAGAACTGTCCGTCCTTGGTTTCGAGTTTCTTCACCTGAACGTCCGCCGTAGGATTCGAGCCGGTCCAGAACTCGATGGAGTTCAAAAACAAACCGTCGATAATCAGCGAAACGGTGTAAACCTGAATGCCCGCCAAGGCAAAAAACACCAATTCGTTTACCCATTTTTCTCCCGTAGACTTATTCCATGCGAATAATTTGTTTGTTAATCCGAAGGAGCCGATACAGGAACTAAATAAAACTGAAAAACTTAAAAGGACAGCGGTTGTTACTAATACAATCTTTTTTTTCATAACTACAATCTTTTTTTGTTACATTATTTTTCTTTTGGTTTGAACCACAAATATAGAATATTTAATCAGAAATAAAAAGTTGTTGAATAAAATAATTACTTTTGTTCCGATTTATGACGGAGCGGTCCTGCCCGCGGTTTAATATCCTATATATATATGAAACGATTTACTTGTGTAAAAGATTTGGGCAACCTGAACGCAGCCCTGCAAGAAGCCTCGGACTTGAAGAAAGACCGGTTCGCTTTTAAATACCTCGGAAATAACAAAACGCTGTTAATGGTCTTCTTTAATTCCAGTCTGCGCACCCGTTTAAGCACTCAAAAAGCGGCGATGAACCTGGGGATGAATACGATGGTCTTAGACATTGCTCAGAATGCATGGCGCCTGGAAACCGGGACCGGCGTCATCATGGACGGGGACAAGCCGGAACATATCAGGGAAGCGATCCCTGTGATGGGATGCTATTGCGATCTGATTGGTGTGCGTTCCTTCGCCAGATTTGAAAACAAGCAGGACGATTACAACGAAAACATCCTGCAACAGTTTATCCAACTTTCGGGGAGGCCGGTATTCAGCATGGAAGGGGCAACCACGCATCCGCTCCAAGCGTTTGCCGACCTGATTACGATTGAGGAATTTAAGACGAAGAAGCGGCCTAAAGTTGTGCTGACTTGGGCGCCGCATCCGAAGGCGCTTCCGCAAGCCGTTCCGAATTCTTTTGCCGATTTTATGAACGAAGCAGATGTCGATTTCGTGATTACGCATCCCAAGGGGTATGAATTGGCTCCGCAATTTACCAGGGATGCACGGGTGGAATACAATCAGAAGGAGGCTTTCCGTGGCGCCGACTTCATTTACGCCAAAAACTGGTCGGTTTTCGAGGACGCGCATTACGGCGAAATTCTATGCACGGACACGAATTGGATGGTGGATGAGGCGAAAATGAGCCTCACCAATCATGCGAGATTCATGCACTGCCTGCCCGTCCGCCGGAACGTGATTGTCACGGACGGCGTCATCGAAAGTCCGCATTCTATCGTGTTTCAAGAAGCCGCCAACAGGGAAATCGCGTGCCAAGTTGTCCTGAAAAGGATGTTGGAAGGGGTAGAATAGCTTATTCAGTTTCGTTTTAGCCGGTAATTTTTTATTCCGAGATTCTTATACGTTTCAATCAAGGCATTTTCGTCGTTGGTAATCACCAGCAATTTATCGCCCGGATGCAATTCGGTATTTCCTTTTGGAATAAAATATTGATGGTCGCGTTTCACCATTACCGCCAGGGTATGGTTGGGAAGCGGGATGTCCATCAGTCGGTTGCCTTCGGCCAAGATATTCTTGCTGAGGGCTATTTCGGTCATAGTGGACTTAATATCTTCCGAAAATTCAACATCGAACTCCTGCAATGAACTCTGATCGTCGCCGCTTAGCGACAGTTG